>DAVZIV010000009.1:0-13894 GCA_052273125.1 Candidatus Merdousia sp.
CGCAATTCTGCGCATGCACATAGACGAATACAAGTCGGTCTCGGAGATAGTCGCAGCGGGCTTCGACCGCGCGGTTGTCGAAGACGTTGCAAAAAAGGTATCGCGTGCCGAATACAAGCGCACCCAGTACCCGATTGGTCCGAAAGTTTCGACAATCGCCTACGCAACCGACAGAAAAATTCCCATAGCTGCAAAAAGGGGGCTTGAATAATGGACAGTCTCGAGCTTTTCAACGAGTCTAAAAAATACATTTCAGGCGGCGTCAATTCGCCCGTGCGAGCGTTCGGCAACGTCGGCGGAACTCCGTTTTTTACGCGCAGCGTAGACGGCGCGAAAATACGCACCTGCGACGGCGACACCCTCATAGACTACGTTTGCACTTGGGGGCCCGCCCTCTTCGGGCACAACAACCCCGAAATAAGGGCGGCAGTCGAAGCGGCGCTAAAAAACGGAACGTCTTTCGGCACTCCCTCGGAAGCCGAGCTTGAAATGGCAAAGCTCATCGTGGAGATGATTCCCTGCGCCGAGCTCGTGCGCATGACGAATTCGGGAACGGAGGCTACGATGTCGTGCGTGAGACTTGCCCGCGGCTTCACAAAGAGAGACCTCATAGTAAAATTTTCGGGCTGCTACCACGGCCATTCCGACAGCCTTTTGGTGAAGGCAGGCAGCGGCGCCCTGACGTTCGGCAACCCCGACTCCGCGGGAATCCCCAAAGACATTGCGGCGCTTACAATAGTGCTTCCCTTCAACGATTTTTCCGCAGCGGAAGAATGCTTTGAAAAGTTCGGCGAACGCATCGCCGGCGTGATTGTCGAGCCGTATCCGGCAAACGTCGGACTGATTGTGCCGCGCGAGGGTTTCCTCAAACTGCTGCGCCAAAAATGCACGCAGTTCGGCAGCCTGCTCATTTTCGACGAAGTAATAACGGGCTTCCGAGTCGCCGCGGGCGGCGCTCAGGCGCGCGAAAACGTAATGCCCGACCTCTGCGCGCTCGGCAAAATAATAGGCGGCGGACTGCCCGTGGGCGCATTCTGCGGACGGCGCGACATCATGGAGTACCTCGCGCCGCTCGGTCCGGTCTATCAGGCGGGAACGCTAAGCGGCAACCCGCTTGCAATGGCGGCGGGCGTGGCGGCGCTCAGGCTCGCAAAGAAAACAATGCCCTACGCAGAGCTTGAGGAAAAGGCCAAATTCCTTTCGGATGCAATAGCGCAGGCGGCTCGCGAAAAATCGGTGCAAATTCAGACGCCGCTGGCGGGTTCGCTGATGTCTGTGTTCTTCAATCCCGAGCGCGTGGACAATATGGAAATTGCAATGCGCTCTTCAAAGCAAATGTACAAAAAATTCTTCTTTGCGTGCCTAAAGCGCGGCGTCTACATTGCGCCGTCGCCGTTTGAAATAATGTTTGTGAGCGCGGCGCACACGCGGGAGGTTCTGGAAAACTCCGCCGAAGTTTTCGCGGCGGCGATTTCGGAATTGTAGACGGACGCATTCGCGAAAAAACAAAACGCGCGGAAAAAACACCGCGCGTTTTTGCGTTTTAGGCGGGAGAAATTGCGCGTCCGCCGACCGAGCCTACAGGTTGAGACCGAACTGCAACCCCAGCACAAGAGCGTCGGAATATTCGCCGCCGTTTGTGTTGTTTATGTACTGAATGTTGGGCTGGACGAAGAAAAAGCGGTTGACCTGAAATTTGTAGTTCAGCTCGAAGGCAAGCTCGTAAGAGCCGCTGTTGGGAGTGGAAAGCTTGTCGGAGAATTTTCCGTAGGCGATACCGAAACAGAGAACGTCGTCTGCGCGGCGCTCAAACGGCGCGTTGAAAAGCAGCCCGCCATTGACAAAAAGCGGCATAAGAGCGGTGTCTTCGTTGGGATTGTACTCTACGACAAACCACGCAACCAGCCCGCGCAGGTCGCGGTACGAATCGCCCGTGCGCGTGATGAAAGACGGATTGCGAATCTCCTTTTTGGGCGCGCCCAGGTTCCACAACATACAGTCGGCCTGAAAATAGACGGTGTAGCTGAAGTCGGCGGCAACCTCGCCCGAAGAGACGCGCGGAACGTTGTACCAGTCGTTTGAAATGCCCACGGATACGCTCGCGGGAGATTTTCCGCTGTCGTCGTGGTTGAAATTCCAGCCCGCCTCGAAAACCGCATTCACGCCGTCGCCCGACATCGACCAGTTCATTCCGTGCTCGTGCGGGGCGTCCTGTTCGTCGGTGTTTATTTTGTAGACGGCGGCCTTTGCGTAAGCACCCGAAACGCTGTCAACGCGGGCAAACGCTCCCCAGGTAGCCCCCGGATAGGCGCTTGTTTTCTGCTGCTTGAATATGCCTACGGGATTGCCGTCGAAAGCGTTGTTTTGGTAGAGCCAATAAATGGGGTTTGTGATGAAATTGTCGCCGAAAGCAATGCGCCCGACTTTCACAAACACGCTCCAGTCGTCGAAAGTTTTGCCGTAGCCGAAGTAGACCGACTGGCAGCGCACAACGGGGTCTCCGTAGCACTGCTGCGTAGTGAACGCGTTGCCGACGCGCTCGGCGGAAAGGTTGTTGCCGAAACGCCAGCTCCACGCGTTGCCGAACGAAAGCCCTTCGAGAATTTTCGCCTTCGTTAGCTTGCCGAAATCAATGCCTATGTCCATATTGACATTCGTCGCCATCGCCGCGCCGCGCGAACGCCCGCCTACGGGATTTGCGGCGAAGTTGCCCAGATACGCAACGCTCGGATTGGTACCGTTGTCCTCCAACACATAGCGACGCATGGGCATTGCGTAGGGAGCGTTGAACCAATCTTCAAAGGACATGTTCCACGGATATTTTCGCGTGCCGATTTCGTCGCGGTACTCTGATGCGAGAGCGTAGGGATATTCGGAGGTTTCGTCGAAAGTGTCGTCGCTGAAATAGTTTCGCCTCGAAGCCGAAACGTTGGCGGCAACGGCAATCAACAGGAGAATCGGCAGTATTTTTTTTAACGCGTTCATTGTATCATTTTTTCGGAATTATTCTCAAAATTGTAAACTCGGGCGGGCAGAAAAAACGCGCGGGAATGCGGCTAAGCCCCAGCCCCGCCGAGTTTATGCTCATGAGTTTTCCGCCGTAGCAGGCGCTGCGCCCGACGAACTCGCGCGGAATGTCCCTGAGCGGCACAATGTTTCCCAAATACGGCAGGCGCAGCTGCCCGCCGTGCGTATGCCCCGAAATTGCAATGCGCACGCGCCCGGGAAGTTCGCGCAAAACGGCGGGAGTGTGCATCATAAAAATTATCGGCAAATGATTCGGAATATCCTTCAACGCCGCAGAATACGAATAATCCATAGTCTGCGGGTCGGCGATTGCGGAAAGATAAAACGCCCCGTACGGCGTTTCGACTCGCGCGTTTGAATTGCAGAGAATCTTTATTTCCGAAGCCTCCAAAATGCGCTTTATGCGCGGAATGCCAGCGAGAAAATCGTGGTTGCCGTATATGCCGAATTTGCCGTACTTTGCCTTGAACGACGAGAGAAAACCGACCAAAACCGAGTCGGAAGGGGAAGTCTGATAGAAATAGCCGTTGGTATAGTCGCCCAAAAAGAGAATTATGTCGGGCGACTGCGCGTTGACGGCATCTACGATGCGGCGCGCCCTGATGCGCTCGTGAAAACCGCGGCCTATGTGGGTGTCGGAAACAATGGCAATTTTAAGTTCCCCGAAATTTTCGGGGAAGTTTTCAACCGCCGCAACTTCGTCCCTTTTTTCGAGACAAAAGTACGGTTCCGCGACAAACGCCCACACCCATAATACAAGCGCGGGAACGAGAATTGCCAATGTATACGCCCTCTTCATGCGGCGTCATTATTGGGAAGATTGTGCAAACCTCAACAAATAAATTTGCAGCGCCACGGAAAATTTTTCTTGCGCTTTCGGCAAAGTGTGTATGTAATAAACCACTAAAAATGGAGAGGTGGCAGAGTGGCCGATTGCGCTGGTTTGCTAAACCGGTGTAGGGAGTTAAACCCCTACCGTGAGTTCGAATCTCATCCTCTCCGTTTTTTATTCCATAAAGCCGTGCCCCAAAAGGGTGCGGTTTTTTTTGTGGGTTTAAGCGGCGACTTTTCCGCCGAAAGCTCCGCCCATCACACAGCATCGCCCACCTTTATGCACTAATGATATTCACCGACAAAGCGTGGGAGAAATTTCGCGGACGCGAAATCCCCCGCGCCAAAAGAAAAAAAATCCCCCGCGCCAAAAGAAGAAATTAGTCGAGGAGGAGAAAAGGTTCAAGCATAAGACGCTTGGATTTGATGGCTTCTTTTACCAAGTCTTCGGCAACGGCACGACGGTCGGAAGTCTTGAGATTCTGGGATTCCACACTCATGCGCCGTCCCTCGCGATTGTTCCATAAATCCATACAGCGCCCGCCGAGCTTGTTTATGTTGGAAACTTCGTAGGCATCTGTAAATTTCTTGGCACGCTTCACACCGATTGCATCGGCAAGCCGAAAACTGAAATAGGCATGACGAAAGGCGTCCGCCTCGTTGTCGACAGGCTCAATGTTCGGATAAAGCTCGGCAACTTTTTTGACAGCCTCTTCCTTGAATTTCCGAGCATAAAAAATCCCCTCGGGGTCGAAAAGCGCAACACTGTGTATGCCCGCAGAATCGGGATTGAACTCAAGCTCCTTGTAAAGCTGGGCAAGGGAAACGGGCGGGTTTGCGGATTCGTCGGGAAGACGCATTTTTATTTGCGATTCGTCAACGCCGCCAAGACGCTCCGCCTCGGCGCGCCCCTCCAAAATTTCGCGCTGGGTCTCGGGCATGCTAATGCAGCCAGAAAGCACTAACAAAACTGCGGGCAACAAAAGCCACACCGCGCGAGGGGACAATTTTTTCATCTGTCTAAAGACATTCATTTGTATCCGAAAGTTTCCGCCTTTTTGCATCGGAATTTTCGTCAAAAAACAGAAAAGCGCCCGCCGGAGAGGCGGACGCTTCAAAAACTGCATTAGGGGTTGTAATAGTCGTCATGTTCGGGGACAATGCTCGGCAGACAGATTAAAAATATTACCGAAAGCAGACTTATTGCGCCGCAGAAAAGGAAAATTGTCTGATACTGGCTGATTGTCAGCGTGCCCGACCAGAAGCCGAAAATGTCAATTTCCCAATTCCACGAAACCGCCAGCATTCCGCAAAGAAGAACCGAAGACGCCACGCGCCCAAGCCCCATACCAATCATCTGATAGGTCTGCACAAGCGCGGAACTCATCGCAAAATTTTTGGGGTTTGCAAGCGCGAGAATCTCCTGCGACATCATGCACCAAAAACACGCATACGCAAAACTGCCCACAAAATACAGCACAATCACGGCAACGTGGTTCGCCCCGAAAAAGAATATGCCCACGGGCACTATAAAATAAAGCGCATGGACGCAAAGCTGAAGCGCCTTCATGCCGATAAAGCGCAAAATGGTACTGTAAAGCAGATAACCCAAAACCATACCCGCTATGCCGAAAGCCGAAACTTCCTGAACAAAGCCGTCGCCCTGATTTAGCCCGCTCTTTAGATATTTAAGCGCCAGCGGCAAGACGGGCGAAAACGCAAAAAGCAAAATGCAAATGTAGACGGAAAAGCCCACAAGGGACGAATTTTTTACGGTCTCCTTCAGCGACTTTACAATGTCGCAAGACTCCGACTTGATTTCGGGAAGCGGGATTCTCGAAAGACACAAGTGCCTGCCCATAACCATGATGCCTATCACGCCAATAACAACCTGCAAAAACATCATCGGAGGATTCTCGCCCATAAAGTGCCCCAACAGCCAGAACACCGAACCCGTCAAAATGAAATAGCTAAAGCGCAGAAAGCCGAAAAAGCCCGCGCGTTCTTTCGGAAGAAGAATGCTGTTTAAAATGGGATACCACGCAGGCGGCCAAACCGCCTTTGAAATGCAGTAGAAGAAGCAGCCCGCGAATGCTAAATACTGGTCTGCCGCCTCGCCGAAAAACGGGCTAAGAGCGACCAACAACAGCGACGCCGTTCCCAAATAGCACGAATACTCCACAACCTTCTTCGGCCCGAATTTGTTTACAATACCCGCGGAGGGAATGAACAAAAACATAGCCGTCAGCCCGACGAGACTTGTGGTGAGCATAACCATCGAATCGGAACTGCCGAGCATTGTAAAATAGAGAATCAGAATTGCGCTGCTGTCTATCATTACGTCGGAAAAATTTCCGAACCAAGTGGAGGCGTAGGCGAGAATGCGGTATTTTTTCCTCTGGGAATCCGTGAGGGTCTGGGCAAAATTTATCGGGTCTGGCATATTAAAAAATTTCCTTGTTCACCATTGTTAACGACTGGGGGACGCCGCGCTTCCTTTCGCGACGCCCCCCGTTTTGAACCTTTTGGAGACTATTTCTTGTCCTCGAACGGCAGCGACCATTCGGGGCGTTTTCTAAACGGCGTTGTGAACTTTTTGCTCAATGCGCCCTTCTTTTCGAGGTGCACATAGCAGGCGGTATCGCACGCCTTGCCGCAAATGCTCGAGCAGTACGCGTGGCGGATAGGCGGGTAGAAGTTTACCTGATCTATTATTTCGCGCGCGCGCTGCGGCGTGAGCTTGATTTTGCCGTGAATGATGTCCATGCGGTCGGGTTCGTTCTCGAACGCGTACTCGGGCATAAACGGATTTTTGGTTCCGTTTGCGCCGACATAATAGGCGGCGCACTGCCAGCGGTCGATTTTGCCGTCCTTGTCGATTGCGTGTCCGGGGCATGCCTTGACGCACTCGCCGCACTTGTCGCAAAGGTGCGGCTTGACGATTTCGTCGGGCTCTATTTCGGCGTCGGTAATTACGAATGCGTAGCGCTGGAAGGGCCCGTATTCGTCGGTTAGAATCGTTCCGTGCATGCCGAGTTCGCCCAAGCCCGCGTCTACGGCGCACATCTCGAAATTGAGGGTGTGTTCGGCGGTTTTGCCGCGGTAGATTTTCTTGTAGCTGACCTCGGGATTGGTGCTGTCGGTCTCCGCCATTACAAGCTGGTTTCTGCGCTGGGGAAGAGCCTCAAAGCCCGCGTCTTCGATAACGTTGCAGACGCGCATCAAAGCAGAGGGAAGAATGGTCTCTTCGAGGGTTTCCAAACCTACCGTCGTGAAGTGGTGGTATGTAGTGCCCTCTTCGACGCCCCTGCGCGAGCCTCTCAGCGAGCGCGCAGCAATGCAGATGACCGTCTTTGCGTTGGGCGAGAGAAACTTTACGGTTTTGTCGCGGAAACGGTCGGCATTGCCGAATTTCACGATGTCCGCGCCCGCATTTTTGATTTCTTCAATTATTTTATCCTTTAAAGTACTCATAATACATTCTTTTCCTTTAGGTGTTTATAGCAGGAAGTATCGCATTTCTTGCCGCAGAGGCACGGTGAGTATCCCGTGGGATGGCAGGGCAGGAAGTCGATTTTCTTGTACATTTCGCGGGCGGATTCGCGGTCGAAAACCTTGTCGCCGTTGATGATTGCCTCGCGCTCGGGGTCTCCCTTGAGGAAATCGTCCGTCATAAAGGGGTTCGACTTGTGCGCGCCGCGGTAATAGACGGCACACTGCCACGTGTTGATTGTGCCGTCCTCGGCGATTGCGTGTCCGGGGCAGGCCTTGACGCATTCGTCGCAGCCGTCGCAGAGGTTGCCCTTGAACGGTTCGTCACATTCGAGCGGGGCGTCGGTTACAATGAAGACAAAGCGGACGTACGGGCCGAATTTGGGCATAATGACGTGCCCATTTTTGCCGGTTGCGCCCAGACCGCAGATTTGCGCGGCTTGGTTGAAATCCATAATGATTTCGGGGGCGGGCTTTCCGGGTTCGACGGGCTCTACGTGAATGAGCTCGTAGGTGTCGCCGAGTTCGGGGTTTGTGGTTTTGTCGCCCTTGACGCGCAAGTTCGAGACGTTTCTTTGCAGGCAGGCGTCGTAGCCTTCGTTTTCGATGATAGAGCTCATCTTCAGAAGGAAGATTTCCGACATTTCCTCGTCTATGAATTTGGTGCCCAACTGGGTGTAGTTGAAGAACTGCTTGCCCTCCTCCATGACGCGGTAGAGCGCCCTGGGAACGCGGAATGCAAAACCGATTACGCATTTCGCCCACGGAAGGATTGATTTGGGGTCGCGCTGGGGATTTGTACCCTCGAAGTATTTGATGTCGCCTATGCCGCAGGCGACCGCGCCCAATTCTATGGCTTTTTCTTTTATGATTTGTGCGTTTATCATTTTGCCCCTCCTATCTGTCCATTGCCCACGGTTTTGGTCTGTTGCGCAGCGGGTGCTCGAATTTTCCGTAGAGCGTGCCGCCCTTCTTTTCAAGCATGCTTTCGCAGCCGCGCAGGCAGCCGCCGCACTTTGCCATGTTATAGCCTACCCACGACGGGAAGTATCTTTCGAGATTGCCGTAGGCTTTAAGACATTCCTCAACGTTTGCAGCCTTCTTGCCCTTGAGCAGGTCGAGATCTCCGTTGGGGTCGTTCTCCCAAACGTCCTTGGGGACGAACGGGTTGAATTTCGGGCCGCCGTGCGTATAGAACGCGTAGCATTTCCATTCGTCAAGCTTGCCCCATTCGCAAATTTTGCCGCCTATATCAACCTTGATGCTTTCGGTCTGGCTGATGCAGTGGCCGGGGCATTCCCTCACGCACGCAAAGCAGCGGCGGCAGAGGGGTTTGCCCGAGTACATCGGGTCGGGTTCGAGTTCCGCGTCGGTAAAGATGAACGCCAAGCGCTGTCTCGAGCCGAACTGGGGGCTGAGGAACATTTTAGACCAGCCAATTTCGCCCAATCCGCATGCAACGCCGACCAAGCGGAAGTGAATGAGCAGGTCCGGCGGAACCTGTCCGGGGCGGGCGGGACGCGCCATTGCCGAGCGGTTGTAGTCGTGCTTCCAGAGAGGAGCACCGCTGTTGATGAGTTCGGTTATTTCGGCGTGCTCTTCGGGCGAAACCGTCTTGCCGGGTTTGCCGTCCATATCCGAAACGCAGCCGCGCGCGCCAGTATTGCGGTAGGCGAAGGCTTCGTAGCCGTGGTCTTCAATGAGTTTGCCTACTTTGTAGAGCACCGCGGGGGCGGAAATTTCGTTGATACCGCCGTACGCCATAGAGGGGTACTGATAAAACTGCGTACCCTCTTCAATGCCCCTCTGCAATCCGCGGGGAATGCGGAAGAGCATGCCTATAATTGATTTGGCTTCGGGAAACAGCTGCTTGGGATCGAGTTCCTTCGGCGCCGAGTCGAAACGCGACATGTCGCTAATTCCGCAGGCGTCGGCACCCGCCGCGAGAGCCGCTTTCTTTACCATTTCGCTTGTTAACATTTGTTTGTTCTCCTATATACAAGTTGGATTGTTGCTTTCTCCGCCGAAGCGCCCTTTATCGGAGGGACATCGGGTTTTGAAATTGTTTTTTTATCCCGCGCTTTTTTGTTCACTCCTATTTTGTTTTTTTGCGGGATTTTTTGCCTATCACGTCGGCTCGACTGCCTCCAGCCTGACGGTCGCCTCTTGCTGCACGTTTTGGCAGAACGCGCAACTTTGGCAGTTTTTGTCGCACCGTAGCCGGTGTTCGGCGTAGTCGGGCGCGATTTTTGCGTTTTCTATGACCGACGGGTACAAATGCCCCGCAAAGCTCGGTTCGGTCAAATCCAGAATGTTGGCGCTGTAATGCCCCGAAGTGTACGCGGCGACAATGTCCGCGGGAAATTTGTTCGTGCGCGTTGCAAGCTTCATTCCGTCGCAAAGCCCCTCGTAGAGATGCACGTCTTCTGGGCGTATGAAATTTGTGCGGCAAAGCAGGCGCTTTTTGTTTTCGGGTCCGGCGAAAAACGAATGGCAGACGCCCTTGAACTCGTAGGCGTTGTCCATTTCGGCAATTTCGTGCTGGTGGGCAACGAGATTGTCGTGGAAATTGTGCGCCGAACAGAAGTTCATGCAGCCGCTGTTTGCCAAAAGGTAGAGTTTTTTACCGTTTGCCTCGCACCATTTTTTTGCCGTTTCAAGGCGCTTGAGGTCGTAATTGAATTCCCTGCGCAGGTAGTAGCTGTCGAACCATTCGGCGATGTATTCAAAGCCCTCGACGGTTCCTATTTCCATATTTATGGACGCGCGAACCTCTATCTGCGGAAAATTCGCCTTCAAAAATTTTGCAATCAGCGGCGATGTCGTCGTTACGGAGGAGAGTTTGTAGCGCATAACAAGCTCGTCCACACTGTCGCCTACGGAATTGAAAAACGCCCTCGACTGAGCCTGTCTGCCGTAGCAGTTGCCGTTTAGCAGAAGGTTTGTTGCAAAGCCCTCGCCGGCGTATTCGTCGAGGTCTGTCTCCATTTTGCGCTGGAGGAATTTGTCGCCGACTACGCCCCTGCCGCTCGTGAAATTGCCCCACGGAAAATACACTTCGACGACGACGCCTTTCGCGTCAATGACTGCGCGTTTAAGGTCGTCGTCGGTCTGATATCCTACGGTGAATTTCATACTGCCTAAAATGCGAGGGTTTTCCGAAAACAAAAACACACCGCCGCCGCCCTGTCAACACTCAATAAAGCGCAATTTCAAAAATTTATCCGAACGCCCCCTTGTTGTTGACATAACGCCCCAAGCGACTATAACGTCTCCCGAAAGAATTTAAAACGCAAAGAAAGGATATTTATGTTTACAGGCATAGTCGAGGCAACGGGCACGGTGGTGTCTTTCGAGGAAAAAACGGCGGCATGGCTGCTGAAGTTAAAAATTCCCGCGTTTATAGCCCAGACGCTCAACGACGGCGACTCGCTCGCCTGCAACGGCTGCTGCCTGACCGTGGTCGCCAAAGACGGCGACGTTATATCTTTCGAGCTTCTCGAGGAGACGATACGCCTGACGGATTTCGAGGGAATAAAGGCGGGCGCGCTCGTTAATCTGGAGCGCCCTCTCGCCGCAGGCGCGCGTTTGGGCGGGCATTTCGTCACGGGGCACATCGACGGGCGCGGAAAAGTCGCCGTGTTTGAAAAGCGCGGCAAAAACGTGTATCTGCGCGTTGCCGTAAGCCCCGAATTTCAAAAATACTGCGTCTACAAGGGCAGCGTGGCAATAGACGGCATTTCGCTAACAATAGCCGAGGCGGAAGGCGGCTTTGTGGCGGTCTGGCTGATTCCGCACACGCTCGAAGTTACAAACCTTTCCGAATGCGCCGCGGGAAAATTCGTCAATCTCGAGTTCGACATTCTCGCCAAGTACGCCGAAAAAATCGCTGGCGGCAGCCGCGAAAAATCCCCGTATCAGCCGTAGGATATGTTCAAAGCGCGCACAAGGCGGCACAGAATCAGACGCGTTTCCCCCAAGCGGCGTTTTCGGCTCTGATAGGGCTGTTTGCGCTCGCCGTCTGGTTGGTGTGCGCGCCGCCCGAAGAAAATGCGACGACAATCCAATGCCCGCAGTCTCAATATGCGCCGTCGCAAAGGTTGCGCGTGTGCACTTGGAATATCCACAACTACAACGTCTCCAACCGCAGGGTAAACGGCGTATGGCGCTCATACCCCAAACCCGAATCGGAGCGGGACGCGGTTTGCGCCGCGCTGAAGGCAATAGACGCCGACATCGTCCTGCTTCAGGAGATGGGCGACAAAACCTACCTTGAAGACCTGCTTGCGCGCCTGAAAAAAGCGGGCGCGGACTACGCGTTCGCGGCGGTGTCGAAATTCGATTCGCCCTCGAGACTCGCAATTCTTTCAAAAATCGCCCCGCAAAAAGTTTTCGACTTTTCAGACACCGCGTTCTTCTTCGACGGGCAGAACAGGTACTCGCCGCGCGGGGCGCTCGGGATAGAGGTGCGGGCGGCAAACCTGCAACTATTAGCCTTTTCCGTGCACCTTAAAAGCAAGGTCAACGCAAGGAAAGGCGACGAAAAATTCACGCCGTTTCGCCACGCCGAACTGCGCGCAATTTCGGCAAGAATACGCTCGGCTGCAAAGAAGAATTCAAAAATACTCGTAGCGGGCGACTTCAACGACGAACCCGCAAAACCGCTCCTGCGCAACGCAAAGGCGTTCGAGCTTGTGGAACAGGCGGATTCGCGCGGGCTCGCCTACACATACCACTGGGCGAAGCGCGACCTCTTCTTCAAATACGATTTCTTCCTCGCCGCCAACCTGCGCCCGCCCGAAATTTCAAAGGCATTCGTCGTTTCGGGCACGCAAAAGGCAAGCGACCACCGCCCCGTCTACGTTGACATCAAGCTTCGGGACGCGCCGCGGGAAAATTAGCCGCCCCGAAAATTTTTTCCCGAAAAAAAAAACGATTTTTTTGGAAACTTTTTGCACGGGAATCCGTTTTTACATACATAAACTAAAACAGAAAATGAAAGCTTTAAAAACAATATTGGTATCTTTGCTGATAGTCTCCACCGCAACAATGGCAGTAGCCCGCCCGTGGGGCCCGCCTCCCCCGCCCCCGCACTATCACGGGCCCGACAACTGGTGGATTCCCGCAACGATATTTTCAAGCGCATTCGCAGTCTCGGCAATAGCCGCAGCCTCCACGCCGCGCGAAACGGTAATAGTGCGCGAACAACCGACGACAACAGTCGTCTACCAACAGCCGACGACAACAGTCGTGCAGCAGCCCGCTACAATAGTGCAGCCCGCAACGGTTGTTCAGCAACCCGTTGTTGTTTCGGACTCCGCCGCAAACACCTCTACGCAGGCTGCCCGAAAAGTCGTGCGCGAGGAAATCCGCCCCGACGGCACGCGAGTGCTCTACTACCAATAGAATTTTCACATAATGAGGTTGGTTGCGCCCGATACTTTCGGGCGCTTTTTTTGTTTTCACACCTTTGCATCCGCTACCGCGCTTTTTTGCCCCGCCGCCGCGCCGTTCCAAGCCGCTTATAATTCAAGTTCCGCCAAGATTGCGCAACGGCGGCGAGTCGGTTCAAGCCCCTCAAAAAATGTTTGCAATTCGGGAATATTTCCGTTGAATAAAGGGTATAAGATTATGCTCAAATTTGTCCGCAACATTCTGGCAACTACCGCATTGCTCTCAGTTTGCTCCGCAGCCTTCGCCGATTTGGTCTGGTCGCCCGACAAGGGCTGGGAAGTCCGCGGCGGCGTTCTGGCAAACGTCATCGGCGAAAAGACGGCGGTATCAAACGCAATATCGGCAATGAACGAGGCGCGTCGGGCGCAGGAGGACGGCTCGCGCCGCACGGCGCTTTCGTACTACGCAACGGTTATTTCCGAATACCCCGAATCAATCTTCGCCCCCGAGGCGTACTTCCAGTCGGCAAAGCTCTATCTCGAGCGCGGGCAGTTCCCGTCGGCATACGAATACGTCGAGGAAATCGTCAAGAAATACCCCGACTACCCCGACCACAACAAAGTCATAGGCTTGGAGTACAAAATAGCCGCAGATATGCAGGCGGGCGAAATCTACTTCGTGCAGGGCTGGTTTCCGTGGTTTACAAGCTACAAAGACATAATCAAATACTACGAAAGCGTTATCAAAAACGCACCCTACGGAGACTACGCGCCCATCGCTCTGATGAACATATCCATTGTGGCTGAAGACGAAGACCAGTACGACACCGCAATCGACGCGCTCGAGCGCCTCATAAACACGTATCCCGAAAGTATGTTCGTATCCGACGCCTACATTCAGATGGCAAACGTCTACAAAAAACTTGTCGCGGGCCCCGAATACGACCAAGACCCCACCCGCAACGCAATAAGCTTCTTCCAAGACTTCACAATTCTCTTCCCAAAAGAGGCGACCGTCGCCGAAGCGGAGGAGGGTCTTGAAAAAATGCAGGACATCTACGCCAGAAGCCGCCTTGTGATGGGCGATTTCTTCTACTACTACCGCAACAACGGCCCCGCCGCGGCAATCTTCTACAATGAAACAATTACAA
>DAVZIV010000010.1:0-13228 GCA_052273125.1 Candidatus Merdousia sp.
GCTCAACGGTAGAGCAGTTGCCTTTTAAGCAATTGGTTCGGGGTTCAAATCCCCGCCGGCCTACTTCTAAATGAAACATAAACGCGAACTTCGGTTCGCGTTTTTTTTGTGCCCCCAAAAAAAAAGAATTGACGGGACAAAACGCCTTTTTTACAAAGTTTTCAATCTTGCGCGGCAATGCGCTGCGTTGAATTTCAAATCGGACGGAAATTGAAAATGGGAAAACTATCTAAAATCGGCGGCGCATTGTGCGTTGCAACACTGCTCTTTGCCGTGTGCACAACGGCAAAAAACGCCGCAGACTGCGGCAAATCTTCGGAGCAAGCATCGGTCAAAACCGTTTCCGTAGCGGTGGACTGCGCAAGGGAAACCGGCAAAATCACAATCCCCGTAAAATCACAATTTACAACAGTTTTAATCAAACTAAAATAATCTAAAAAAGGACATAAAATGCACATACCATCAGAGGCTCTCTCAGGGGCGGTCTGCCCCGTAACGGCGGCGGTCGCCGCATGCTCGGTGGCTGCGGCAGTCGTCGCGGCTAAAAAGGCCGACGCGTTCCCGACGGCGCAAAAATTCGCGCTCGTCTCCACAGCGGTGTTCGCAATGCAAATGTTAAACGTTCCCATAGGCGCGGGCGTTTCGGGGCACGTAATAGGCGGAGTTTTCGCCGCGGCGGTGCTCGGCGTTCCCGCGGCGGTGCTGTCGGTTGCACTTGTACTCGTAATTCAGACGCTGCTTTTCGCCGACGGCGGGCTTGACATGCTGGGTTTGAACGTCTTCAATATGGCGGTTGTCGGCGCGGGATTCGGCGGGCTGCTGCGGGAGTTTTTAATCTCGAAAAAGCTCTCCGACACCGCTTCGACATTTGCGGCGGCGGCAATATCCACAATGGCGGCGGTAGCTTTTATGTGCGCGGAATTTGCCGCATGCGGAAAGGCCGCGGAAGGCTTTGTTGTTGCGATGCTCGCCGCGCACGTCCCCGTTGCATTGATTGACGGGGCAAGCGCATGCGCTCTGGCGCGCCTGTTGCGCACGCGCGAAAGCGGCTCTCCGAAAGTCGCGTTTTTGCTCGGCGCACTAACGCTGTGCGCGCTCGCGGTTGCGCCGCTTGCCTGTGCGTATCCCGACGCGCTTGAATGGACGCTTGCCAAATTCTCCCTGCTGCCGCAAAGCCCGAATTTCTGCGGGGCGCTCTTTGCCGAATACAGTGTGCCGCAAATTGCAAACGAGAACCTTTCCGCGCTCGCGGCGGCGTTTGCAGGCGCCGTTGCCACATTCGCGGCGGCGTTTGCATTTATGCGCGCCGTTTCCGCAAAACGCGCCGCGTAGGTTCCAAATCGGAAAAACTAAAAGGCTCAAAAATACAAGAAAAAGTCCCGCTTTTTTGCCAATGCGGGACTTTTTTTGCAACAGTTGCGGATATTTTATGATACAATCGGATATTTTTTATTTTCATCGCCGACGCCCCGAGCGCGGCTATAATTGCGCGCTCCATCTTGCCGCCGCGACATCGTCGGCTATGCGCTCTATTAGTTCGGGCGTGAAGTACTGCATTACGACTACATGCGCCAAGTCGCCGAAATCGGGGTACGAATTGCACGCCATTGCGTATTTTTTGACGACTTCCGCCGCTGGGCGCTCGAAGAAAACCGTGTTTGAAAATTCGTTTTTCCACGCGCCGACCGAACGCTTGCGCAGAGCCTCGAGCATCAACTGCGCCATCTCCAGACAGTGGTTTGCCTGACGCTTCAGACCGTCGGCGCCCACGCAGTGCAGGCGCCAATAGAGCTTGAGGGCGTCAAAACCGCTGCGCGAACAGCTTATTGTCGGAATTACGCCCTTGAGGTACGGCACGGGATTTGAATGCACGCATTCAAGCGCGTGTCGGCGGCAGATGAAGACACCCGCAGGCTCGTTGAGCGAAAGGAATTTGTGCCCCGAAACGGAAATTGAGTCGAAATTCATTTCCGAGGCATCGAGAATCCCGCGGGCGCGCGGGTCGTCGAGGAACGGCAAATATCCGCCGAATAGCGCGGCGTCGAGGTGTCTGTAAACCGCGGGCGGATTCACCGCGCGTATTACTTCGTCAATGCGCGACTGGTTGTCTATCGCGCCCTTGAACGTTCCGCCTATTGCAACGGCGACAAGCGCGGGGCGGTCGGGGCGGAGCTTCTTCGCGAAGTCGTCAATATTCATTTCGCCCGATTTTTCGGCGGCTATTGTGATAGTTTCAATATTCTGAATATCGCCGAGTTTCTTTACGGAGTAGTGCGCTTCCTCCGAAACGTAGAGCACGGGCGCGATATCGCTTGCCGCCGCGAGGGTCTTCCTGCCGAAGTACACGCCATGCATGTTGCCGTCGGTGCCGCCGTTGGATATTACGCCCCAGTGGTCGTCTCCGAAGCCGTAGGCGCGGGCGAGAAAGTCTATCGACTGCGCCTCGAAGTAGTCGGCATTTAGCATATCCCAGTCCGTCTTGTAGGGGTCGCCCACGTTAATGAGGGTGATGTCGCCGAGTTTCGTTTCGGCGAGCCATCTGTAAAATTCGGAAAGCCCCGTATTCTGGTCGAACGGGTAGCCGAGCTGGTTGAACTTGTGCGCCACAATGTCTGCGGCTGCGGCGTCGAGCTTTGCGCGCGCATCGGCGTCGGGAAATCTGTAGTTTTGCATATCGAAAAATTTTTTGCTGCCTGAAAAATAAAAAAGTTCCCCGCCCATGCGGCGGTGGAACGGACTGTCTGTCTTCTGTAGCTTGATTTTACTGCGATTTCAGCGGCTTGCGCGCGGCGCGCCACTTTTCGCGGTGGTTGATAATCCAGTCCACGAGCGCGCGCTCGTAGCCAATATCGTGCCCCGCCTTTTCCGATTCGAGCCATTTGTGCTTGAGAACCTCCTCCCTCTCGGCGAGGAAATCCTGATAGATGCTCGAACGCGAAATAGATTGAGCCAGTTCGGAACGCGACATCAATCTTCTTCTTTTCATATTCGGAAATATACCCCACTACCGCGCCCTCTTTCAAGCAAAATCTTCTTTACTCTGCGCGCGCGTCTGCTATCTTCCGAACGTATGAACGACAACTCCACCTCCGCGACGCCGCTGGCGCTCCTGCTTTGCGACACCGTAATAACCGACGCCATGACGGGCAAAAAAACACTCGTGGGCATATTCAATTCCATAGGCGCTTCAAAATTTCCGCACATAGTTCCGCAGATAAACGTATTCGCCTCTCTGACGAATATAGAGGGCGAAACCGAAGTCAAAATACGCCTGATTGCAGGCAACAACAACGTAGTCTTCGACCTGCCCGCAAAAGTCCCATTCAAAAATCCGCTCGACGCGCCAGAACTTGTCTTCAACTTGCAGAATCTCAAATTCCCCTCTCCAGGGGCGTTTGAACTGCAGCTTTTGGCGGGCGGAAAGGTTGCGGCGTCGCGCCTGCTGGTTGTATCCGAAATAAAGCCGAAAGCGCCGTCGAACTAACCCCGCCCCTTCCGCAAGATGGAAGCCGACACCGTTTTTTCCGACTGCTTCGATACCGTTTTGAACCGCAAAACGCACCCGTACGTATTCGGCAAAGTCTGGGCGCAGGATATGAAAGACGCCTTTGCGCTGTCCGTTTCCGCCGAAAAACTTTTTTCCATGCGACTGCGCTGTATGCGCGACTGCGCCGCCGAAAAAAAGTACGCCTTTGCCGAGGCGATGTCGGCGCTTTTCGACGCGCTCAAAAACATGGGCGAACTTTCGGGCGCGGATTTAAAGACGTTTTCGGATGCCGCGCTCGAATTTGAAATGCGGCACGAAATGCCGGCTCAACAACTGAACAAAAAAGTTTTCGCCCTGTTGCAATCGCTCAAGAATCGCGGAAAAAAAATCTACATAGTTTCCGACTTCCACCTCGGCAAAGACGCACTTGCAAAATTCTTCAAAAACGCGGGAATCCCCGCCGGATTTTTCGACGACATATTCGTCTCCTGCGATTTCGGCAAGCAAAAATCCGACGGTTCGCTCTACGACGCCGTTTTAAGGGAACTTTCAGCCGACCCGAAAAGCTGCCTTATGATTGGCGACGACGCCCGATCCGATGTGCAAATGGCAAAGGCGCGGGGCATTCAAACCAAGCGGATATTTGCAATCGGAAAAATCCGCAACAGCATTCTCAGGCGCTTTGTCCCGCCGCAATCGGCGCGGCGCAAATTCCTAAAAACACGGCTTTGCGCCTGTGCCGACGCCGATTTTCCGTTCGCCGAATACGCCGTTTTATTTTACGCGGCAATGCGCAACCTATACGCAAAAGCCCGCGCCGACGGCGTAGAAAATCTGATTTTCCTCGCCCGCGAAGGTTTCTTCCTAAAAAAGCTTTTCGACGAATACCAGAAAATCGCCATTCCTCCGGCGCTGGGAATCGGCACACAGTATATAAAAGTATCGCGACATTCTCTGATAACTCTGGCGGAGAACACATTTGAAAATCCGCTCGAAACATCTGACATTTCGCCTGCGGAATTTTTGCAAAGCGTGGGAATAGCCGTCGCCGCCGCAAAAAAGCTGCCCGAACTTTCTGCCGTCGATTTCGACGCGAAAATTGCAGACTTTGGCGAATCGCCGGAATACGCGGCAATGAAAAATTCGCCCGCGCTGCGCAGAATGTACGAAGCCGCCAGCGCCGAAAACCTCGCGGCGTTCCTCGAATATCTGGGCGGATTCGGCACGCGCAACGCCGCGGTTGTAGACGTAGGCTGGAACGGCACGATGCAAATGCTTGCAAACAGAATATCGCATCTTGACATGCGCGGCTATTATTTGGGAATTGTCCCCGAAGACAAATTCAAAAAATCCCCCGAATGGCTCGCGCAAAAACGGGAAAGTCTTTTGTTTTCGGCATACCCCGCCCCGTCGCCGTTCTTCCATTTTTTCAACATAAACAAGCAGCTCTACGAAATGCTTTTGGGCGCTCCACACGGCAGCGCGCGCTCGTACGCAAAAGCGCCCGACGGCGGAATACTCATTGGGGAGTTTTGGAACGAAAACGAAAAATCCCTCTACAAAAACACGATTTCAAAGTGGCAGCAAAACGCGCTTGAAAATTTCCGCAGGCTCTACCGCGACTTTGCAAACTCCCCCGCCGACGAAGCCGTAGACGCCGAAGTTTTGGGAATGTTCGTGGCGCGCAAGAGCATTTTTGCCTCCGCCCGCGAAACCGCGTTCTTGCAGACCCTCGACAAATCGTTTTTCGGAATGACAAAAGCGGGTCTGAAATACACGCCGAAAAAAATATCCCCTGCGGAAGTGCTCGTCTGCCCCGAAAAATACCTGCGCTTTTTGGCAAAACTCCACAGGGTTTTGAACGCAAAAAAAATCGGCTTCGTCTACGCGCCGATTGCCGCGGCGTACTGGTGCTACACTCTCGCCGCCGTAAAGCTGCGCGGGTTTGCGCGCAAATAAAAAAACGCCGCGGAATTTTACTCCGCGGCGCGCATTAAAATTTAATATTTTACATTACAATGTAGGGGTCTGCGCCAATCGTGCCCGCGAGCGATTTCAGGTAGCCTATGCCCTTCTTGCGCTTGAGTTCCGACTTTAATTCGGCAGCCTCCTGCATTTCGTCGGGAGTTTTATCCTGAACGGAATTGAGCATTTGCAGGCGGCTTTGCAGAGAAGTCACCTCAATCTGCTGGCGGCAAATCAGGCGCTCTGCGTACCACTCGGAATTCTTTATGGAAGACGCCGTGAACATTTCGCGGATTTCGGGGGAATCGAGCGTTTTACCCTCGTACTGTCCGTCGCGCATTATGTGAAGAAGAGCTTTCAGCGGCGGACACGCGCCATCGATTGAGCCGTCGGCAAAGTACATCTCCGCGGCGCGGCGGTGTGCGCCGACCATGTTGTCCATACCCTCGGCGAAAACCTCCATGCTCTGCAATTCGGGGCGTAGCATTTCCGCGCTGAAAATGGACGCGGGGTTGGAGAATATTCTGCCGAAGAACGTTATTACAAACTCTTCGTTTATACGCCAGCCGAGCCTCGACGAAAGCACCTTTTTGCCGTCGAATTCAAGGTCTTTGCAGCGCTCGAGCAAGCCGTTTTTGATGAGGTTTTGCGCGTTGCGCTCCGACGGGCGCATTCTCGACCAGAGTTCGGGAATCAACAGGCTGATGTCGTGGTCTACCCTGTACTTTGCGCCGATGTAGCCTGCGCTGCTGAGCCAACCGTCGTAGCCCGTGAGCGCAAACGATACAAGCGCGTTGTTGAGGTCTGTAATCGGGCAAAGCGCGTTGAACGGACCTTTTGTCAGCGCGCCTTCAAGACCCGCGCCGACCGTCGAAGGCGACTTGCCCGTCATTGACGCGATATACTCCATGAACAATTCGGGCAATTCCAGATAGTGCAACGGTCCGTGAACGGCAAGCGCCCTGATTCCCTCGGAAGCGGGATTGTTGCGGCGGCCAGAAATCACCGCGCCGACGGGATACGGCACGGACATTCCCACGGGCACGCGGCGCGCCAGACGCGAACCGACTTCGGCTACAAAGTATTTTTCCCTGTTTACAAGGTCGTCGCGGTTTTGCAGGTAGCGCACGTTCTTGCCGGGCTTGCCGTTGACTATGCGCGGATTGGCCGAGCACACAACGTAGTCGGGGCTGCTTTCGGAAATGAAGCCCAGAATGTTGTTTTTCATCGGCGTTGTGAATTTGTCGAAGCGCAGAATGTCTTCGCTCATTTCGCGCGCCTGCTTTCTGTCGAGCGCCTCGTAGTTTGAAAGGAACATATCACTGCCCGACATATCCGCCTCGGCGCGCTTGTCGTAGCCTCTGACTACGGCTTCGTCGGGACGCTGGAAGAGACGGTATTCGCAGTTTTCGGTAAACTTGACCGACTCGCCGTCAGTCCCCAAATTTTCGGGAAGATATTTGACCGACGATTTCGGCACAACGACGGAACTTGTAATGTCGTCCTCCATCTGGAGTTTCACGCACGGAGCGAAGTCTTTGCGCACGCTGAATGTGCGCCAAGAGCCGTCTTCGGTAAAGCCTATGCGCAGATACGAAGTCAGAACGTCCGCGTTCTTGTACTTGAGCGTGTTGCCGTCCGTTCCGTTGATGGAGTCTACGGAGAACTTGTCCATCCAGTTGTCGCCCCATTCGGGTCTGTAGTGACGCTTGACCGTCAGCACGAATTCGCGAATGTAGAACGGAATAGACTCAAGCCATTTGTTGTATTCGTCGGTAAAGTCTTCCGACGGCGTAAGCAACTTGACGACAGAACCCATCGTGCGGCGCGAATCGAGAATCTTGCGGCTGTCCGAGCCCTTGTTTTGCGACGGGTCTCTGTTGCGGCTGCCGTAATTCTTGTTGATGATTTCCGCGACCCAGGCGATGTCCTTTTTGAAGTTCGCCACAATCGACGGCCCCTGAATGAGCGAATCGGTTATGTCTTTGGAAATTTCGCTCTTGCCGCCGCCCGAAACCGTGGCGGGTTTGTGGCAATAGACGCCCTCTGCCAATACGCCGACCAAGCGCCAGCGGCGGTTTTCGCGCGGGCGCATCATTTCGACTTTCGCGCCCGAGGGCAACACGTACACTTTGCCGGGAAGAAGCTTTAGCGAGCGCTCCCTGCCGTCCTTTTGCCAAGTTATCGACTGCGTTTTGATTGAAAATTCCGAATGCTCGTCCACGAAAATTACGTTGGGGAATTTTTTGTCGCGCGCCCAGCCGTCGGGGAAAACCTCGATGGTGTCGCCGAGCAAATCGACGGTATCCTTGAATGTGAGCGGGTTGTTCTGTATAAACCAGTCTGCCCGGAATTCCTCGCCCATATCGCGGCTGCTGAATGCAAGCGCGCCGCCGCTGTGCTCTTCCTCGCACTGTCCGTAGAGGTTTGCAGCGTAGCTGATTTGAGTCTTAATTTCCTTTTTGGAATATCCAAAATAATTATCGGCTATCACGGTGACAATCACGCCCTGCGCGTCGCGGGCGGTGATTTTGAACGCCTTGCCGTCGTTGTAGAGTTCGCGCGGGTCGCTCCAGCACATTCCGTCGCGCTTTTGGCGGTCGGTTGCCTCCGCTACGTTGGGAAGCCCGAGTTCCTTCTTTGTGAGTTTTGTCAGGTGCGGGGCGAGCACTATGCAACCCGTCTGACCCGTCCACGAGTCGAGGTGGTGCGCGGTGCTGTTTTTCGACAGGTACGGATTTCCCGCGTTGCCGAATATGCTTTCCACAAAGTCGAGGTTGCAGACCAATCCCCCCGGAACGAAGAAGCGTATTTCCATGCTCTTGCTTTGTCCGACGTTCGGCACTGCGGGACAGACAATCGGGCGCACGAACAACGACACCCATCTCTTTGCCTTCTTTTGCTGCGTTGACGTAAACGGCAGTTCCAACAGCTCCTCGGGCGGATTCAACGCCGCGCGCCAGAGGTTTTTAAATGCGACTTTCGGCACCGCCTTTTTGTCGTCGGGAATGGGCAATCCGCCCTCTGCTATATGGAATACGCCCGCCGTTGTGCGCCTGTCGTTTTTGGGGTTGTGCAGCACGCCTTGGCGCACGCGGAACGACTCGACGTATTCATTCTTGTAGCGGTCGCAATCAGGCGGCAGCGAAAGTATGCGCGCCGTTCCGAATCTGTCGAGAATCAGCGATATCGACGGCAGAGCCGCCGCTTCTTCGTGCGGAGCGAGAACGTCCTGCAGGTATCCCGAAAGAAATTCCATCACTCTGGCGTCTGTCGGACAGTATGTTGCCGCCGTAACCGAAACAAAATCTCTGTAATTATCCAGAAGCGGCTGAGCCATCTTCAGCAGCGGATAATCCTCCTTTTTCCCGTAAATCGGCTCTCCGATCGCGTCGAGCCTCATATTGACGTACTCAAACAATGCCGAATCGAGAACTTCATTGGTTCCCGTGCCCGAGTCTATTCCCAAGGTAGTTTTGTAATCCATATATTGGGTCTTGATAATTCCTAATCGACACCTTTACACACCCATTTACCCTTTTCAAGTTTTTTATCTTGTGGCGCGGCCATTTTGCTCTCGCAAAATAAGCGCCGCTTTGTCAGTGAATATCACACGTTGGGAGTTTTTTATCTTGTGGCGCGGCCATTTTGCTCTCGCAAAATAAGCGCCGCTTTGACCCGCTCGGCGGGTTTCGATTCTTTTGGCGTGGCGATTTTTTACTACCGCAAAAAATTCACGCCACTTTGTCTATAGACCCACTGGGCGGACGCAGGTACGCTTCCATCTTGTGGCGAGTGCTGGAGCACCACGTCATCTTCTGGTCCAAGGCATTTGCTCCGCAAATGTCTGCCCTGCTTTGTCAGTAGATATTATAAAGCTTTCAATTTCAGAATACTCAATTCTTCTGAACAGCTTGACAAAAAAACACCTCAGCAACGAACCAGCATGGGATTGTTAAAACGCGCGAGGCTCGAGGCGATATTCGCGTTTGCGCGGACTGGATAGTACAAGTAGTACAGACTGTCCGCGCAAACCGAATTGCGCCCGAGTGCGTAGCCTTTGGTGTGGTTATAAAAAAGAAAGCGTTTCAAAATGAAACGCTTTAAACTTTTTTTATAATCCACACCACACCAAAGGCTACGCGCCCTCGCGCGTTTTTAGCACGCGGGCAAGAGCGGTGATGGGAAAGTACATTCTGTACCAGTTGTAGTTGAGCATAAAACCGCGCGCAAGCTCCTTGCCCTGAGGCAGCGGCGCGCCCGCGCGCAAATCGACCTTCGCGCCAAGCCCGTAGCCAGGGAAGCCCGTGCCGGTGTAGTAGGGTTCGTCCCAAGTGCCGTCGGCACGGTTCGTCGAAACGAGGAAATCGCAGGCGCGGTCAATGTTCTGCTGATAGTTTTTGTCGTCCGCGGCAACAAAAGCCGAAAGCGCCCACGCAGTCTGGGAAGCAGTGGAGGGAATTCCGCAGCCCGAATATTTGGGTTCCATATACGAGGCTATTGATTCGCCCCAGCCGCCGTCGGATTGCTGCTTGGAGGCAAGCCACGCCAGCGCCTTCTTGACCGCTGGATTGTCGCCATCGCCTATCGCCACAAGGGCGGGAACGACCGAGCCGGTGCCGTAGACGTAATTTACGCCCCAGCGCCCGAACCACGAACCGTCGTCCTCCTGCTCTGCATAGATGAAATTAAGAGCCTTTGCAATGGCGGGGTGGTTCTTGGAAAAGCCGCACATAGCCAGCGCCTCTATGATGTGGGCGGTGACGTCGGCGCTTGGGGGGTCGAGCACTTCGCCGAAGTCGCAGAAGGGAATTTTTGTGACGATTTTGCGCGTGTTGTTTTTGTCGAACGCGGCCCAACCGCCGTTGTCGCACTGCATCGCCAAAATCCAGTTGATGGTACGGCGGATTGCCGAATCTACGCGGCGGGCGCGTAGATTTTCACGCGGAATGAGTTTCTGGATTTTTTTGAGGGCGACAATGCCGATTGCGGCGTCGTCGATGTCGGGATAATAGTTGTTGGCGCGCTCGAACGCCCAGCCGCCCGGCTCGACATCGCGGCCGACCTTCACAGCCCAGTCGCCGTGATAGCGGTTTTCCTTTGAAAGAACGTAGTCGAGCGCCTTGATTAGTTCTGGGCAAGACCCCGGAGTTTCGCCGGCGTCTATGAGGGCAATCATGGTCAGGAACGTGTCCCAAATGGGGCTTTCGGAGGCCTGAAGCATAATGCCTTCGCCCCTGTCCACGCGCCAGTGCAAATTGAACGCGTCTATTGCGCGCGACATATTTATCTGGTCGAGCGCAAAGCCCTCGACATACATCGCAATTATGCCGTAAATCCACGGAGGCTGAATGCCGCCCCACGCGCCGTCTTCGTCTTGGTGCTCCAAAATCCACTGCAAAACAAGCTTTATTGCGTGCTCCCTAAAGGGCTGAACGGGCAGACGGTTGTAAGCGTGCAGGGCATGGTCGAACTTCAGGAAAATGTTTTCCATGCTGAAGAAGCTGCCGTCCTTGCGCGGCATGCGGAAGTCTGCCTTCTCGCGGCTTTCGGGGAAGAGCTCGTCAAGCTGCAAATGCGGCGGTAGCTCTTTTATGGGGCGGCGCACGGTGAGAATGGTGATGGGCATCATGGTGGCGCGCGCCCAGCAGGCAAAGTCGTAAATGTTGAACGGACACCACTTGGGCAGGAAGAAAATTTCAGGCGGAATTACGGGCGTGTGCGCCCACGGCCACTGACCGAAAAGCGCAAGCCAGTATTTTGTGAAAACTCTGATATGGTCAATCCAGTGGTTGTCCAAAAGCCACTTGCGGGCTTTCGCCATAACGGGGTTGTCGATGTCGAACCCGCTTACGCGCAGGGCGAAATAGCATTCAAGCGTCGTGTTGATGTCGCCCTGTTCCGCGCCGTAATAGACGTCCCAAGAGCCGTCGTCGCGCTGCCTGTCGAGAATGTAGCGGATAACGCCGTCTTTCTTGTGGTCTTCAAAACCGATAAAGTACATGGCAAGAATCCACTGCGCCTCCATGCAGCAGTTGGTGTCCAGCGGCGCATTCCAATAGCCCTCGGGATACTGCTTGCCGCGAACGTGCGCTATGGCTTTTTTGAGCGTTTCGCGTATGGATTTTTCGCCTGAGGTTTTTTGTGCCGAATCGGCGCTGTCTAAGTGCTTTATCATAACCGCATATGCTCGCCGAGCCGCCGATTTAGTCAACAAAAAAACGCCCCGCAAAGGCGCGTGGCGCAACTACAATTCGACACTCTCAAGCGGCTGGGGAATAATCACGTTTGTTTTCGGAAGGCGGTCGAAAATTTCGTACATAAACCATTCGCGCGATTCCCCGCTACCGTGGGTGAGCACGACGCACCGCGGGTCTTTGCGCAGGATAAATTCCAAAAGCTCGTCGCGGTCGGCGTGCGAAGTGAGGTCGAACTTGTCCACACGGCAATTCACAGTGCCGACAAAAAAGAGGTCACCGAAGGAAAAATCGTCGCCGTTTGAGACCTTGAGAAGCTTTGCCGCTGGCGTATCGGGATCGCAATA
The DNA here is from genome assembly GCA_052273125.1 of Candidatus Merdousia sp. GTDB lineage: Bacteria > Verrucomicrobiota > Verrucomicrobiia > Opitutales > Intestinicryptomonadaceae > Merdousia. Next base: position 11,997 of record DAVZIV010000010.1, read on the forward strand.
GCCGACGAAGAAAACCGCGTTTGCGCTCCCGCCTATTATGCCTGTTGCCGCGAGATACGCGGGAGTGTTTTCGACCATCATTCCGCTGCCGAGAATGTAGATTCCCTTTTCGTCAAAGTCGCGCCCTACTTCAATCTTGCCGCGCAGCACGCGCGCGCCGTCGAGCGTTTTCTTCGAAAAATTCACATACGGCGAAGTTTTTGAAAGCTTTATCAAATGTTCGGCGATATCCACCGCCAAACCGCCGATGAAGACGGGCGTCTGCGGCGGAATTGCCCCGATTTCCTTCGCGCGGGCGACAATCAGCATAATCTCCTGCATTCGCCCGAGCGCAAACGCGGGAATGAGCACGTTGCCGCCGTCGGAAACGGTACGCGAAATCTCGTCTATGAGCCTGCGCTCCTCGCTATCGTGGTTCTCGAATTTTCTGCGCTCGCGCGCCCCGCGGGTTGTTTCGACAACCAGAATGTCCACGGTTTCGTCGCTCTGGAGCGCGCCTTTCAGCAGGCGGGTGTCGTGAAAGGATATGTCGCCGGAAAACATATACTTTTTCTTGTTGAATTCAAACACCACCGATGCCGCCCCCGGAATGTGCCCCGCGGGAACGAATTTCACCGACACCTTCTGCCCGTTCATCTCGAAGACGCGCTCGCGGTTGAACGCCATTGGCGTGAGCTGCTCCGTGATTCTGTCGAGCTCGGAATTTTCAAAAAGCGGATATTCTTTTACGTCTTTTTCCTGACGCTGGCGCATCATCACCGTGCGCGAATTTCGCAGCATTTTAAAGACAAGCTCGCGCGATTCGTCCGCAATCAGGACGCGCGCGTTGCGCTGGCGGCGCAGCAGCACGGGCAGTGCGCCGCAGTGGTCGAGGTGCGCGTGGGTTATTGCGATGAAGTCGAGTGAATCGTCGGGAATTTCGGAAAGTGCGGGCAGTGCGTCCAACCCCAGTTTTTTCGGGTGCATTCCGCAATCGACAAGCGCCTTGAAAGCGCCGAATTCGATAAGATGTGCGCTCGAACCGACATCTATTCCCCTGTTGAGGTCTGTATAAAGCATATTTTCATCATCGCCCATTGACCTGCAATCCTCAACACTTTTTTTGGAAAAAGTTGCGAGGGCGCATAATTGTTGGCGTGGCGTGGATTATAAAAAAAAGATTGAAAGCGTTTCATATGAAACGCTTTCCTTTTTTATAACCACGCCAACAATTATGCTCTCGGCTGTTTTTT
>DAVZIV010000011.1:0-13173 GCA_052273125.1 Candidatus Merdousia sp.
GTTGGGGATAGGCATATTTTGCGAATGCAAAATGCCGTAAGGGGCGAACAGCCCCTTCAATGGCGTGGCGCTCCAGCGCCCTCACGCGTTTTTAAGCCAATTTCACGCCTCCGTGACGATGGCGTCGGCAAGACCGTAGTCTATAGCCTCCTGTGCTGTGAGGAAAAAGTCCCTGTCCGTATCTTCTGCAATCTTTTCCAGCGGCTGCCCCGACGCCTCCGAGAGAATCTTGTTGAGCTCCTGACGCATGCGCTCAAGCTCCATAGCCTGAATGTGCATATCAACGGCGGTGCCGCTCATTTCGCCCATAATCAGAGGCTGGTGAATCATCACCCGCGCGCTGGGGAAGAGAAAGCGTCTGCCCTTTTTTGCGGCGGAGAGCAGAATAGAGCCCATACTCATTGCGATGCCCGTTACGACAACCTTCACGGGAGCTTTTATGAGCTTCATGGTGTCGTAAATGGACATTCCCGCGCTAATCGAGCCGCCGGGGGTGTTCATGTAGAAGGTAATTTCCTTCTCGTGGTCGAGCATATCCAGATAGAGGAGCTTTTCGACGATTTCTGCGGCGGATTTCTCCGTGACGGAGTCCCACAAAAATATTTTGCGCTCGTCGAGAAAACGCTTTTGGATTTCTGCTGAAATTGGCAGAGATTGGTCTTTCTTTTTGTCTTCTTCGCAGTTCATAATGGTTTATCCTTTTGATATTTCAAAAAGCGCATAGCCCGAAAAGACGTTCGGGGCAAAACGGCACGGGGTTTCCCAGTCGCCGCGCAGAAAGTGCTCGCGCTTTATGGTTATGTTGTTTCTTTTGCAAAAATTTCTGAACGAATTTACGGAGATTGAATTCATCGGGCGCGACGCTTCCCAGCGGTCGGGATAGACTTCGTTGACGACCCTGTCGCCGGTGAAGAGCACGCTGAGGCGGTTGCGCCAGTAGGCGTAGTTTACAAAGCCAACCGCCACGCTCTTTGCAACGTCGAGCGACTTGAAAATCACCTCGCTTGCGTTTTCGAGCTCGGGAAGCGTGCGCGAGCATATAATCCAGTCGAACGAGTTGTCGGGGAAAGTGGAGAGCATATCCATAATGTCTCCGTGATAGGCGGAGACGCCCTTCTTTATGCACAGCGATATTTTCTCGAAATCCGAATCCACGCCCACAGCGTAGATTTTGCGGCGGCGCACGAGTTCGTGAAGCAAAATTCCCCTGCCGCAGCCGAGGTCGAGAACGCGGTCGCCCTCGCCGACCCACTCGCAGACGGCTTTTAGTTCAATCTTCTTTTTGAGAAGATTTTTCTGGATTTTTTCTTCAGTCATTTAGGAAATACTCTATGAGTTTGTAAAGTTTGGGCGAGTGGATTAGGAAAGAGTCGTGCCCCAAATCGCTCTTGATTTCGGCGTATGAGGCGTTTTTGCCGTCGCGCAGAAGCGCCTTGACAATCTCCCTGTTCTGTTCGGGCGGGAAGAGCCAGTCGCTGGTGAAACCGACAACCAAAAAGCGCGCCGAGACGTTTTCAAACGCCGCCTCGAGAGAGCCGCCTATGAGGCTCAAGTCGAACAAATCGAGCGCGCGCGTGAAGTAGAGGTAGGAGTTCGCGTCGAAACGGTTGACGAAACTCTGCCCCTGATGGTGCAAATAGCTTTCGACCTCGAACGACGGCTTGAAGATTTCCGCGCCGCTTATTTTGGAATGGTCACGCCCGAACTTGCCTTGCATTCCCTTGTCCGAAAGGTAGGTTATGTGCGCCATCATTCGGGCTATGCCCAAACCGACGCTGGGCACGCGCTCGATGGCGTAGTTGCCGCCCTGCCAAACGGGATCCTGCATTATGGCGGAGCGCCCGACTTCGTTGAAGGCTATAGCCTGAGCGTTCTGGCGCGAAGTTGTGGCAAGGGCGCACACGCGCTCGACCATATCGGGATAGTCAATCGCCCACTGAAGCGTCTGCATTCCGCCCATACTGCCGCCTATGACCATCTTGAGTCTTTCGATTCCCAAATGGTCTATTAGGCGCTTTTCGCCCTCGACAATGTCCTTCATTGTGATTGCGGGAAAAGTCAGATTGTAGCGTTTGCCCGTCTTGGGATTGATGGAAACGGGACCAGTTGTGCCGCGGCAGCCGCCGAGACAGTTGGAGCAGATTACGAAATACTTGTTGGTGTCGAGCGGCTTGGACGGGCCTATGATGTTGTTCCACCAACCCGATTTTCTGTCGTCGAGGGAATAGACGCCAGCGCAGTGATGGTCGCCCGTGAGTGCGTGGCAGACCAAAATTGCGTTGGATTTGTCCTCGTTGAGGCGCCCGTAGGTTTCGTAACGTATATTGAAGGATTCCAAAACGCCGCCGAGCTGAAAATGCAGCGGGGTGTCGCAAAAATAGTCCCCGTAGGCGACAATTCCCACGTCGCCGCCCTCTTCAAGGAAAGATGTGTCTTCGAAATCGTTCATTGTTTGCGGGGAATAGTTACCGAGCACCGCCTTTAAATCAACTTTTTTTTGCGAACGCGGGGTTGTATATGGAATAAAATACGCTCGATTCGCCCGCCGTATAATAGTCGGCAATTTCCGCCTCGTTTTTAAACCCGAGCTTTTCGTAGAAGGCGCGCGTTGGCGCATATTGCGGGCGCCCAGAAGTCTGCAAAAGAAGCTTTCGCGCCCCAGCGGCCCAAACGTCGGCAAGTACCTCGTCCATCAGTTTTTTGCCAAGCCCCATGCCGCGCAGGGAATTGTCTACGCATATCCAGCTCATGTAGACGAGGGCGTCGCAGCAGCATTCGCGCCCGAAAACGGCAAACGCCATCGGCGCGCCGTCAACCTCGGCGAATATTATTTTTTCCTCGCCGTCGGGATTTTTTATTATTCTGGAAACGTCGGCCTTGACCGAGTCTATTTCGTCGAAGACCGCCTCGAAAAATCCCGTAGACTTCACTATTTTTTCCACCGTTGCGACATCGTCGGGGCGGGCAAACTTTCTGAATGTAATTTTGTGCGAATCCATAATTGAAAAACTCAGCGCGCAAGTGCGCCCGTTAAAGTTAAATGCGGTGCTTTTTTACCGTGGCAAGCTTTCTGATTTTGCCGACGCGCTCCATAAAGCCCAACATTACGGTTTCGTAGAGGGCGCTGCCTGCAACCTTGTCTTCAATGCCGGCGTCTATGTTGGGGTTGTCGTTGATTTCGATGAGAAGCGTGCGGCCGTCTTCGGTCTGCTTGATGTCCACTCCGTAGAGGCCGTCGCCGATTAGGTTGGCGGTCTTTAGCGCTATGTCGAGCACCTTGCGCGGCACGTCGTAGACGGGGAGAGTTTCCGACGCGCCTTCGTCGTTGTTTCTGTCTTTGTTGACAATCTGCCAGTGCTTTTTCGCCATGTAGTATTTGCAGGCAAAAATGGGCTTTTTGTCGAATATGCCTATACGCCAGTCGAACTCGGTCGGAACGAATTCCTGAGCTATGAGCAGGTCGGATTCTCCGAGGAGTTTGGAGAGAATCTTCTCGAGCTGCCGCTCGTCCTCCGCCTTGTAGACGCCCTGCGAAAACTGGCTGTCGGGCTGCTTGATTACCACCGGAAACGAAAGCGTTTTGGAAACGTCGGCAACATTGCCCTTGTGGACAATCATAGTCCGCGGAATGGGAATTTTGCGGATTGCCGCCTGCTCCGCCTGAAAAACCTTGTTGGCGCAGCGGATAATCGAAGAGGCGTCGTCCACGACAGCCAAGCCCTCGGCCTCCGCCGTTCGCGAAAATGCGTAGGTGAAATTGTTTGCGTTGGTGGTTGCGCGAATGAAGAGGGCGTCGAATTCGTTGAGGCGCGAGAAGTCGTCCTTGGTGATGAACTCGCAGTAGAACCCGACCTTTTCGGCGGCGCGTGCGAAACGCTCAAGCGCCTTTTTGTTCGACGGCGGAAGCTCCTCGTCTTCGTCCACAAGGATTGCAATCCAGTAGCGGCCGTCGCTTAGGACTTCGCGGATTTTGTGGCGGTGGGCTATGTACTTAGCCGTCGCCTCCGAGGCAAATTCGATGTCGGATTTTTTGATTTCGCCCGAAGAGAGGGCCTCGACTTCCGACAGCCGCCAGCCGTCGTCGCCGCGCACGAATTCGGCGTTGAACGCGGGCGCGTTGAAGAGTTTGAAAAGCTTGCGCGCAAGCGGCTCGCACCCCTTTTCGGGAGTTTTGCCGAAATACACGCCGAATTTTATTTTGCGCCGGCGGCTCTTTTTTAGAATGCGGTTTGCCGCCTTTGCAATTTCGCCGCCCATCAGCTTTATCATCTTGCGGCTGCGGAAGTCCATAACGGTCTTTACCGACGGTTCGGGATTGTGCCCGCGCGCCTTCGCCAACAGCGATACGTAATAGCCCATATTCTGGTATTTGAAGGCGTTGCACATATTGAACACCTTGAACGCGCCCAACTTTGCAAATTCGGGCGAAGTTATATACTGGCGCGGAGACACCACCCTTGCCTGCGGAATTTCGGCATTCCATTTAAGCGGGTGCTTTGCTACGATTACGGTTTCCATATATTGCTCAAAATTTGTTTCAAAACGCGTTCTGCGCTCCGACTATTTTCGCGCGCAAAGCGGCAAAATCAACGGCAAAAACGCACTTTTTTTCCGCGGGAAGGCAGACGGGAGAAAACCGCCGTCCGCCAAAATTATCGGCTGGGAGTTTCGGGAGATTCGGATGTCTGCCTGTCGTAAAGTTCCTTGTAATGCCGGCAGGTCTCGTAAAGTTCTGCGTGCGGGCCGAACCCGACAATTTCGCCGTCCTTGAAGACAATTATCTTCTTGACGTTGCGGATTGTGCTGAAGCGGTGCGCAATGACAAACATTGTGCGCCCGTGCATAAGCTTGTCTATTGCCTGCTGTATGAACGCCTCGCTCTTGACGTCGAGCGCCGATGTCGCCTCGTCCAAAACAATCAGCGGAGGGTTTTTCAAAAACACGCGCGCAATGGCGATGCGCTGTTTCTGTCCGCCCGAAAGGCGGTCGCCGCGCTCGCCGACCATAGTCTGATAGCCGTCTTCAAGCTCGGTTATGAATTCGTGGGCAAAGGCGGCGCGTGCGGCGGCGTAGACTTCCGCCTCGGTTGCGTCTGGCTTGGCGAGGAGAATGTTGTTGTAGACGGTGTCGTTGAAAAGAACGGGATACTGCGGGACGGAACCGAGATTCTTGCGCAGGTCGTGGCTGCGCATATTCTTGAGGTTTATGCCGTCGACGGATACGACGCCCGAAGTGGGGTCGTAAAAGCGCATTACAAGCTTTGCAAAAGTTGACTTGCCCGCGCCCGATTCGCCGACGAGCGCGCAGCTCGTGCCCGCGGGAATCCTTATGTTGACGTTGTGCAAAACGGTTTTTTCCGCATAGGCAAAATTCACGTTTTTAAATTCCACTTCGCCGCGCAGCGTGCCGACTTCGACGGGATTTTTCGGCTCGGGAACCGAAGAAACATAGTCGAGAACCTCGTTGAGGCGGTCGAACGACGGCGTTATTTTGATGAAGTCCGTGCACATTCTCACTATGCGCTTTATCGGGTCTATGGTAAAATACAGAGCCAAGCCGATTGCCGCGAATGTGGAAAATTCGATCTTTACCTTGTAGGCGTAGACGAACGTTATCGAAATCATCGACGCCGCCAGAACCTCCATCAGCGGCTGCTGTAAAAGCTCGTATTTGGTTATTTTCAACGCCAAATTCTGAAGGTTGAGATTCATATCCCAAAACTTGCGCTTTTGCGATTCCTGCAAATTGAACACGCGGACTTCGTGCGCGGCGGCGAGGTTTTCGTTGAAGTGCTGGGCTATCTTGCCGGTCGATTCCACCGACATTCTCGAAAATCTCTTGAGGTTCCTGCGCATCATCTGCACGGGGATAATGCAAAACGGCACGGCGGCAATAAAGACCAGCAAAAAGACGATTTCGCCCTTGGTTATGCACATATACGCCAGAAACGAAAGCGCGCCTATGACCTGAACGGGCTGGCGTATCATTTCCGAGGCGAACGAAAGCAGGATTGTCTGTACGGACTGGGTGTCGCCGGTCAGGCGCACGAATAGGTCGCCCGTGGTGTGCTTGTCGAAGAAGGAAAGCGGGTAGTCCTGCACCTGCGAAAACAAATCCTGCTTGATGCGGCGCAGCACGTCGAGAGAGACAAAGCTCATTAAATACCCGCTCAAATACCCCGTCAGCGCTCGGATTATAAATATAGTGGGAATGAGCGCGGCTACGCCGAAGATGTACCAGAGGCTGTAGGTCTGACCGTCTTCGGGAATGAAAATGCGTTTCAAAACCTTGTCGAAAATAACGGGCATGCCGAAGCCGCTTGAAGCTCCGAAGAGAAGCCCCGCAAGCAGAGCGCCCACAAGATACCAAATTCTGGGTTTTACGTATTTAAAATAACGCGAATATCTTTTCATCTGAATGTATTGAAAACGGCGCCGAACCGAAAAGGCGGCGCTTTTTTATTTTGGCGGGAAATGTACGCGGCTGGGCGGATTGTGTCAATTTTATTCCGAGCGTAGCCGCCGCAGCAGTCTAACGCTTTTTTATAAGCGCGTACGACATCGGCGCGACTTTTTCGCCGCGGTATTCGCAGGGAGCTTTGCCGTAGTTGCACACGGTTTCGTCGCCGTTTGAATACGTAGTTACGAAAACGTCGGGGGCAACCTCCCTGTGGTCGTCCATAAATTCCCACTGCAAATACGCAAGGGGCGCGTACGTCTTGTAGGATTCCGCAATGGACTTAATGTCCGCGGGATGTCCGCCCGAATAGAAAACGGGTCGCCCGCCGAACTCGACAAGCTTGAGCTTTGCGTACGGGAAGAGACGCCCCTGCGTTATGCGGTCGGGATTGCTGAGCACGCTGCCGTGGTAGACAATCTGCCAGAACGGAACTATTGCCGCAACGAGCGGCGAGCCCTTGCCCTGATACTGGTCGCGGATTTTTGAGGAAATGTAATTGCAGTAGTCTATGTTTTTTATGACTTGGTCGAACCCGCATTCGCTTGCGGCAAGGCCCCAGATTTTTTTGCAGCGCGCAAGGATTTTGTTGTAGTATTTCGCCTGTTCCTTGTGGGTGGCGGCGTGCCCCTCGGCGTTGCACTGGTAGGGGTTTATTGCCGAAAGCACGTCTATGTACAGCGCGCCGTTGAAGCCCAACTTTGCAATTTCTTCAAGCTGGGCGGGAATGAATTTTTCCCACGCCGCCTTTGCGCAGAGGTTGTAGGCGCGGCCGCCGCACCAAACGGCATTGCGCGTGAACTTGCCCTCGGGATTGCAGCAGATGATGTCGTCGCTCCAGATGTCGGCTACTTTGTAGGCGTCGGTATAGTTGATGTGCGGGGCAATCTGGTAGCCGAGCGACTTCGCCGCCTCAATGAACGAATTGAAATCCTCCATAGAACCGCACGCGGTTTCCACCGGAAGAATCTGCGGATAGCGGCCGTCGTGCCCGCCGGAATTCCAGCCGCAAGAACAGATGTCGGCGTACTCCACGCCGGCGTTCTTGAGGTTTTGAAGGAAAAGCGCCGAATTTGAATAGGTGAGCCTTTCGTTCACGCCGACTTTCGGTTCGTTTTCGCGCGTCTGGTCCTCGACGGGGCTTGGCCAAGGCTTGCCCGCGTGCGCCTGCAAACGCACCTCGATGGACTTCGCCAAATACTCGAGCTTGGGCTGTTTCTTGACGCGCTTTTTCATCGGAATTACCGCCTTTCTCGCAAGCTGGTAATTGCGGTAGATTCTTGCCATATCCGCATATGTGGCGCTTTCGGGAAGGAAGTAGTAGTCTATCTTTATGTCTTCGTAGACGGGAACGCCCGTGGCCTTTACATCGAAATACGGATAGACGTTGTAGCAGCCGTTTGAAATTTCGGCGCGAATTGAGAGTTCGTTTTTATACCCCTTGACGATTGCCGCAAACGCCCCCTGCTCCGACTTCATTCCGTAGACGGGCATGCAGACGCTCGCATTGAAAACGCCGTTGTCGGCATCGAAGCGCATAAGTTCGTTGCGCGGAAAAACCGCAAAGCCCTTGTCGCCCTTTATTGCCTTTGAAAAGTCGGCAAATACTTCCACTTTGACCGCGTTTTTGGGAACGTCGCCCTTCTTTATCAGCAGACGCCAGGAGCCGTCGCCGTTGTCGGCGAGCGGAACGCTGCGCACGTCGGACGGCGCGTTGTCGAACGAATACACGACCGAAACAACCTTCATTTCCTGCGCAAACGCGCCGGTCAGAAAAACCGCAAATGCAACCAAAACATACAACTTTTTCATGCCGCCCTTTCTATCCGCCGTCATTCGGGCTGTCAAGGCTTACTCTTTGTCCCAGCGCGGAAAATTGTGTTGAAAAACGCCGATTTTGTCCGAATACTAAGGCGCATCATGACACTCGAAGAACGCCTCGACAAATATTTGAACAAAACGCCGGTCATCGACCCCTCCGCCTACGTCAGCCGCCACGCGGTTCTCGTCGGCGACATAACCGTTGCGAAGAACGCAAGCATCTGGCCCGGCTGCGTGCTGCGCGCCGACATAAACTCCATTGAGCTGGGCGAAAACTCCAACCTGCAGGACGGCGTGCTTGTACATCTTGCAAACGACGCGGGCGTGAAAGTCGGCAAAAACGTGACCGTCGGGCACGGCGCAATCCTCCACGCCTGCGAAATAGGCGACGGCTGCCTCATTGGCATGGGCGCAATCCTTCTGGACAACTGCAAGATAGGCGCGGGCTCAATTGTCGGCGCGGGCGCGCTCGTTACAAAGAACACGGTAATCCCCGAAGGCTCGCTTGTGCTCGGCTCGCCCGCAAAGGCCGTCAAGCAGCTCGACGCCGAGCGCCGCGAAGGCCTCGTCCACTGGGCGGAAAAATACGTCGAACTCGCCAAAGCCAACAAGAAGGCGGAAGAAAAATGAGCCTCGAAGAAGCTCTGCAAAAACGCGCCGACCGCATACGCAACATAGCCGGCGAATGCGCCGAACTCTGGACGCGCACCAAAAACATCACGCTTGAAATCGGCTGCGGCAAGGGGCATTACCTTAGCGCCTACGCCGCCGCGTTCCCCCAAGAAGTCTGTGTCGGCATAGATCTCATCTCCGAACGCGTGCGCGACTCCAAGCGACGCGCCCAAAACAGGGGCGCAACCAACGCCTATTTCTTCAAGGCCGAAGCTATGGAATTTCTCGAGGCAATGCCGCGCGACGCCGTGCTTGAAAAAATCTTCATTTTCTTCCCCGACCCGTGGCCGAAGGAACGCCACCACAAAAGGCGCCTAATGCAGCGGGAATTTCTCGACTACATACGCCAATTCGCCCAAGTCGGCACAAAGCTCTATTTCAGAACCGACTACGACGAATATTTTCAATGGACGCTCGACGCCGTGAATGAAAACTCCAACTGGCAACTTCTCCAAGAGACCCAGTTGCCGATTGAAGAAGTCTCGCAATTCCAGCGCATCTTGCCGAAATTCTCCACCCTTATCGCCCAAGCCCTCTAAAAACGCGCGAGGGCGCGTTATTGTTGGCGTGGTTTTTTATAATAAAGAAAGGCGTTTCAAAATGAAACGCCTTTTTCTTTGGAATAAAACCACGCCACGCCAACAATAACGCGCCCTCACGCCTTTTTACCAGTGGTTGAAGTGGAGCTTGCCCGCGTCATATCGGGGGACATCAAGCTTAGGCGATTCCGCAGGATACCCCACAATCACAAGCGCCATAGGCTCTATGTTCGACGGGATCCCGAAAGCCTTCCTGATTGCGTCCATTCTCTCTTTTTCGGGAGCTATGCCGCACCAGCAAGTGCCAAGCCCCAATTCGGAGGCGCGCAAAAGCAGATTTTCGGTAGCGGCGGAACAGTCGAAATGGGCATATCCGCCACAGGGCGTCTTGAATTCCCTGTCGAGATTCGCACAGACAATAACCGCAGAGCGCGCGTCTTTGAGGGATTCGCAATAGGGGTGCGCCTTGAGAATTTTGGCGACCGATTCGGCATCGTCCGCAACGAGAAATTCCCACGGCTGCGTGTTCATCGCAGTAGGCGCGTGCATTGCGGCGTCTATGATGTCTTCAAGCTGCCCTCTCGAGACCTTTTTGGAGGAATCGTACGCCCTTATCGAGCGACGCGTAAAAATAACACTGTCCTTTTTCATAACGCGCGCATTGTCGCGAAAACGCAAAGATATGTCCAACATTTTTTGCCCGATATTTGCGGACGGAAAATTTGGCTTGAACAAAATTCCGCACCGAGCGTAGAATGGCGAGATTTATACATAAAAAACGCCCTACGCGGCGTACAATTTCCACAAAAATGATTTCCGAAAGAGCCAAAGGCCACCTTTTCATACTGACAACAAACACCATCTTCGGAGTGTTCATACCGATATCGAAATACCTGATGAGCGGATACGTCTCGCCGGCAATGCTGACATGCTTCAGAATCACGGGAGCCACACTTCTGTTCTGGACGGCGTCGGTCTTCGTCAACGACAATAAAATCACATGGAAGGCACTGGCATGGTTTCTGTTCTTCGCCCTCACGGGAATTGTCTTCAATCAGGGGCTCTTCATCTTCGGACTGCGCTACACATCGCCCGTGGACGCTTCGGTCATTCTGACGGCGACGCCGTTCTCGGCTCTGTTCATCTCCGCATTGTACCTCGGCGACAAAATCACGGGGCGCAAACTCGCAGGCATTCTCTCGGGCGCGGCGGGCGCAATCTGGCTGATTCTCACTGCCTCGGGCGAGACACACGGCAACAGCGGATCGCTTCTTGGAAACCTGATTGTGCTCTTCACTACAATCTGCGCCGCGACATATTTTGTGACATCAAAACCCATGACAAAACAATATACATCATTTACAATGATGAAATGGATGTTCACATTTTCCGCAATTCTGCTCTCCCCCGTGTTCTTCGCGACATTTGAAGCCGAAGGACAATCGCTGAAGGAACTCACGCCGTGGGCATGGGCGGGCGTTCTGTACGTCGTGGCGGGCGCGACATTTTTGGCATACCTGTTCCTGCCGATGGGCATAAAGCGAATGAGACCTACCACCGTGGCAATGTACATATACGTGCAGCCGATAGTCTCCTCAATAGTGGCAATAATCGTAGGACAGGATAGCTTTATGTGGTCGAAAATCTTCGCCTCAATATTGGTTTTCGCGGGCGTCTACATAGTAACCACCTCACCGCGCTCCGAGGACAATTCCGCAAAAATGTAAAACGGCAGACAAAAAATCCCTTCCATTTCCCCACCCCCTGCTGTGTGTTGTTGGTTAATAGATTCCTTTCAGCCCCCCTGTCTATTTAGCGATAATAAAATCTATCTCTCGACTCACTTACTATATCTGCATTGGAACAATATTTGCTCTGACATGAAGAAACAAAAGTGGGCACTCATTTCTACTTTCCCCTTCGGGAACATCATAGAGCTGCCTACATTACAACAAATCTATTAGTCTTTATTTTGCCTTAGGGATTTTTTTCGCCTTGCCCTTCTAAGAGGGCTTCGGCGAAAAATCCCTACAGAAGGCAAAATAATATACAAATAAGATAAATACAAAATTAGGAACTGGCAGAATTGACGCTCCTTATAGGCATAAAAGCGCACTTAGCTAATCTACTTGGGATCTTCGGTCTCATATAAAAAGCAAAATAGGACAAATAGCTATTTAGATAAATCGATCCCTCAACACTTTTATAGATATACCATTTTGAACAAATTGGTGTCGGGAAAGTAAGGTTAATCTACCATCAGATGAATGTATGAAACCTTTACCTATTTGTTCTAAATACCTATTTTCTTTTTACCCACTAATCATTTGGGTTCTATTTTCCTATTTGCCTATTTGTTCATGCGCAGTGAAGTACGATTCAGATTCTTTTTTGTTGTAATTCGTCAGAGAATGTTGATATATCTAATAATTAAGTCTTATGTTAAAACAGAAAAAATACTGCTTCATGCATGAGCAGATGAATCTATGGCATAATAGGAGAAATAGCTGAATATTCACTCCTAAACAGAAAACCCTTTTAGCGTTCGAAATTTTTACAGCCAAAAATACCAAGACACCAAGTCGAATTTTGAAAATTTAGCTAAAATATCAGTAACTTACGGAAATTAAGCATATTAGAGAAATAACAAGCTTAAGATGCCAACATGATAAACAAAAATTACCAGTGTCTACACGAAGAGTTGAACATTAACTTACACGTCTTTCGTAAAATATGTATATTCAATACCACTTCAACAATAAGAAGTTTCGCTAACGTTTTAATTCGTCGAGAGTTTTCCCTTTAGAGTTTTTCCATTCCGTCCATCCGTTAGAGCGCCGCCCAAGAATGATGGAAGAAGCCGACGATACAGACGAAAAAATTTTATTAGACTGCAATACGTAATGGTCTCCGGACTTTTTTAAAGTTCCGTCTTGCATTAGGGCTTCCCGCATTGGCAGAGATTTTGTTCCTTTATGCAGTTCCAAGCTGCATTTGGCGCCTTTATATAACATGAAACCATCTTCGAGGTATTCGCCTTCGCCGATATTTCCGTACTTGTCCTTGCATACAAATACAGATTCGGACTGGGTCTCCATAATTTGAAAACATTTCAAACCTAGAGTGGAAAGTAAAATTTCAATAGTGTTTATATAATGTTGTAGGTCTGAGAGCGCAGGAGCTGACAATTTGGGGCATTTTGGGATCTGTTTATTCTCGACCAAAGTGGACATCCCTAAATCAGTAGCCTTTTTTATAAAATAATGCTCCAGATAACTATTTTGTGCGTCATCAAAGCCGTTGTCGTTTAGCTTTATTGCGAATATTACATTCCAAAAGTCTTTGTTTTTATCGTGTTGTGAGACTCTGGATTTTACGTTGCCTTTGCCTATGTATATTTCAGGCTTTTCCGATTTCAAAGAGTCTGCCAAAATATAAATTCCGTTGAAATCCAAAAAGTTTTTGTTCTCAGACAAGATTGTTCTTGGGATTTGAAAAACTTCAATTTTATCCGTAGTAATTGCAGCCTGCTTAACGGATTTAGGATCGCCATTCGGCAAATATATTTGAATAGTCTTACCCGGCATATTAGCAAAAACTTACCCGCGCCCCCACCGTGAATCGAACACGGATTTGGCGTTTAGGAACTAATGGAATATTGCTGAATTGCAATAAGTTGCGGAAT
>DAVZIV010000012.1:0-12943 GCA_052273125.1 Candidatus Merdousia sp.
GCGGCAAAGAACACGGCCTCAACATTCCGGGAGGCAAGCTTGCAGTCTTCGGCGACGAAAATTTTGTGGCGAACAAATGGTTTAACAGGCTCGGCAATTCAATGCTTGCCATAAACACTGTAAACTGGATGTTCGAGTCCGACGAAATGCTCAACATTCCGCCGCGCAGCCTCAAAACGTATTCGCTTACCGTGTCGCAGAACGAACTCTTGGGTCTTGGGTTGCGCTTTTTCATTCTGCCGTTTGCCGTGTTGATTTTCGGGGCGACGGTCTCTTTTGTCCGCAGAAATTAGTTGGGGAGTTTGCAATATGAAATTCAGACTTACAGTTTTCCTTTTGGTCGCAAACGCGGCGCTGATGTTTTTTATATGGTCTCTCGAAACGGGCAGAACGCCCGCGCGCCCCATGAAGGCAAGGGCGATGGCCTTTACTTCTCTTGAAATTTCGGGGCGCAACATAGACAAGCCGCGCATCCTCAAGTTCGAGAATAACCACTGGCGCATAACTTCGCCCATAAACTGGAAGGCGAACCTTTTTGCCGTCAACAGAATAAAAACCCAGCTGGAATTCATAGACCGCAAGACGAGCTTTCCCGTAGACGAGGTTTTGCGCTCGGGGCACACCCTTGCCGAATACGGTTTGGACAATCCCGCATACATTCTAAAACTCGGCGACGGCGACAGGTCGGACACCATAAAAATCGGCAAAAACACGTCGCTTGGCGACCGCTTCTATATGCTCGACGAGCGCGCTGGAATGATTGTGGTTGTAGACAGGGAGTTTGTAGACGGGCTTGTTCAGGATATGGAGCGACTGCGCGACCAGTCGGTGTTTTCAATGCCGCGCTTCGAGGTCAACGCGTTTTCGGCGCGCCTGCCGGTATCAAAAGTCGATAGCCTTGCAAAGTCGGATTTCCGCCGCGTGGGGTTGGTGAAAGAGGCGTCGGGGTGGAAGTTTGAAACACCCATTGTTGCAGCCGCCGACAACGCCGAAGTAGACGCCTTCCTCAACTACATCTGCCAGCTTACCGCCGTGAACTTTCCGGCGGGAAGCGCGGAAAAGACGGGCTTCGAGCTTTCGTCCCTGCCTTCGACAATCACATTGCAGGGGACAAACCGCCGCGAAGTGCTGATGCTCGGCGCGCTTTCAAAAGACGGCAAAAGCGTCTACGCGCGCCTCGGCGAAAACCCGACGGTATTTGCCGTTGACTCGTCCGTTCTCAAGC
The DNA here is from genome assembly GCA_052273125.1 of Candidatus Merdousia sp. Taxonomy (GTDB): domain Bacteria; phylum Verrucomicrobiota; class Verrucomicrobiia; order Opitutales; family Intestinicryptomonadaceae; genus Merdousia. Next base: position 1,226 of record DAVZIV010000012.1, read on the forward strand.
GCCTTGAAACGATGCAAAACACCCTGCGCGACAAGGTTATTTTGAAAACTTCGCCCGACCGCGTAAGCGGCATAGACATCTCCGAAAACGGGAAAAACCTGAAACTGCGCAAGCTCAAAAACGGCGTCTGGGACGTGGTCAGCGCCTCCGCCGACGGAAAGCTCACAACGTATCCGGCAAACCTCTCCATCATAAGCAAGCTGCTGATGGCATTCGACGACGTGCGCGCGCGCCAGTTCGTCAACGACGCCGCGGGCGCGGATTTGTCCGCCTACGGAATTGCGCCCGAGTCTCTCAAAATTTCAATCATCTCCGACAATAATACGGAGCGCGTTTTGAAAGTGGGTTCTTTCTACCGCCGCGACGGCGCGAATATGCGCTACGCTTCGGTCGACGGCAATTCGGCGGTGTTCGGCGTTTCGCCCGAAATTTCCGCTGTCTGCAATACCGACCCCCTGTTCTACAGGGGAAGGCTCGTCTGTTCCGCGCCCGAATCCTCCCGCGTGGTGTCGCTTAAAATAGAAAACCTCTCCACGGGTAAAACGGAGTTTTTCGCCGAATTCAAAGACGGCAAGCCGACGGCGAAACCCGAGAACGCCCGCGCTTCGGCGGCTGTCGGCGAGCTCGTCAAATTTGCGGAAAACACCGTTGCGGAATCTTTTTCGGCGCGCGCTTCCGACGCCTCGGGCGTAGTGCTTGCCGCCGACAAAAAGCAGCCGTGGCTCTACAAAATCACAGCGGAATATTCGTCGGAGCCTAAAACCTCGCGGCAGTGGCTGCTTACAAAGCGCTTGGGGGCGACAATCCAGTATTGCGGAACGTCGCAGCCGCAGGCGCTTTTCTTCCCGACGCAAAAATTCATAAACGCATTCTTTGAACTCACGCAGGAGCGCAACGCGCCGGCTTCGCTTTCGGCGCCCGTCCCGACAGCTCCCGCCCCGAACAACGGCAAGTGAACTCCGCCCCGAACAGGAAAGCGCCTTCGGGCAGATTCTGCACAGCGCTGAATTTTGTGCTGGCGGGGCTTTTCATCGCCGAGGCGTTTGTGGCGTGGGGTCTGTACGCGCGCGTGCGCTTTCCCGTGCCCGATTCGCTCGCGGAGCGCATTTTGGCGGTTTTGGATTCCCGCGGGGTTTCGTGCTCGGCGGAGGAATTTTGGTTCGGCGCGGATTTTTCCCTCTACGCGGATGCGGTTTCGATGCGCCTGCACGGCACGCCCGAGGCGTTTTTCAAGGCGCGGCGGATTCGCGCGCGGATAAACCCCTTTGCCGCAGGCGGCGACGATTTCGGGCTTAGGGCGTTTTCGGTGGATTCCGCCGAAGTGTTTTCGCCGTTTAAAAATCCGCAGGAGGCATCGGCGCGGATTGTCTCCGACATAAACGTGTCGGCGCACGCGGGCGTTTCCTCCTATGCGCTCGACTATCTGCGCGGAACTTTCATGGGGGTTGATTTCGAGCTTTCCGGCAGAATCGACAAAGGGGCGACGGCCGACGATTTCAGGCACATAGCGGAAATTCTCTCCGAAAAACTCTCCGCCAAAACCGACAAAAAAGTCCCTCAAAAAAAGCTTTCCGCCGCCGAAATTGCCGAAGCCGTTGACGACGCCTGCGCGGACAACGGCAGGCTTCAGACTATTCTGCGCGCCTTTAAAAACCCGCGAATAAGCGCCGAATTCGGCTTTTTGGCCTCCGGCGGAAATTTCGCAAATATGTTCATTCGCGCCGATTCCGTAGATACTTCGGCTCTGCTGCCCCTCGGCATTTCGGCGGAGGAAACCCAGCTGGGGCTGACCTACGCAAATTCAAAAACGAGCGAGCGCATTCGGCTTGAATGCTCGGCGCGGCGGCTTGCCTGCGGCGGTTTTCCCGTGTCTGCGCGCAATGTCGGGGCGCGGGCGGGCGTAAATGTCGGCGGTTCGGAAATTGCGCTTTTCGACGTGGACGTGTCGGCGGCGGCAGTCGATATAGACGGCACTTCGCTCGACAACATTCTTGTTTCAAAAAAGCTGCTTTCGCGCTCTTCGTTCGACGACGGCTGGTATTTCTTTGCCTCGGGCGGGGCAAACCGTTTCGGCGGAAAAATTGCACTGCCGAATTTAAAACGCGTGGAGGCGGAATTTTCGGGCAACATTTGCGCAGACGAAATTCTCTCGCGCAGGGAACTTGCCGGCATTCCCGAAATGAGGGATTTTTCATTTCCGCACGGCGTCAATATAGACGGCCGCGCCGCGTACGTCTTCGGCGAAAAATTCCCGACTGCCTCCGTTTCGATTGACGCCTCCGACTGCATTGTAATGCGGCTTGACTTGGACGGGCTTTCAGCCGACGTGGAATTCGGCGGCGGCGTTTTGAAATGTGCAAACATTGTCGCAAAATCAAAGGAGGGGTGGGGGGCGACTGGCGCGTATGTCCAGAGCTTTCTGGACGATTCCTACGACATTTCCGTAAAGGGCAACCTGCGCCCGATGGCCATTGCCCACTTTATGGAGCCGTGGTGGACGCGCGTAATGGGGGCGTTCTCCTTTGAAAATGGCGCAAAAATGCCCTATGCCGACGTGCGCGTAGAGGGCGTTTGGGGCGCGCCCGAAAACATTTGGTGCTTCGGCTACGTGGAGGGCGAAAACGCCGTCTACGACGGCGCGAAATTCGACGCGTTTTCAACGTACATCTGGGTCAGCCCGCTTAGAATCACGCTTTACGACGTGCAAATGTTTGCCGGAGACAGGCGCGGCGAGTGCTTTATAGAATGGCTCTACGACAAGGGCGAGGGGTTAACCTCGTACGACCGCCAGCGGCTTTTGCTCAAGTCTACGCTCTCGCCCGCCGAACTCATAGCCCTCGGCGGCGACGACGCCCGCGAGGTTTTGGACATCGTGAAATTCCAAAACCCGCCGAATCTCGAACTCAACGCGCTGATGTTCAATCCGTCGAACAACCCGCAAAAGCGCGCCGATATTTTCAACGCAAAGATTTCCGCGCGCGGAGATGTCGATGTGGAGATGATAAAATTGCTCAGCCCGTCGTTTTCCGCCGTCAGCGACAAGACGACGACGGTGATAAGCGACGCCGCCTTCGGATTTTGCGGCGGTTCGGGCAGCGGCGGTCTGCGTCTGGAAAAACGCGGCAAAACTGTGTCGGTAGACGGCGAGGCGCGGGCTCTGAAAATGAATCAGGGACGGTTTTTCGATTTTCTCGAATCCCTCGGCGGCGAAACCCCCGACGGAGGTGCGGCGTCTGCGGAGTTCGTTCTCGGCGGCGACGCTTCGGGCGAAGTTTCCGCCACGCTCAAGCTGCGCGGCGATGTCGACAACATGTCCGAGAGCGTCGGCGGCGGAACGGTCTCCATAAAGAACAGGGATTTTCTAAAGCTCAACATTTTCGGGCTCATATCGAAGGCGTTCTCGGCTATCGGCGTGCCAGTGGGCTCATTCGACATCGCCGAGGTCGATTCCGAATTTTCGCTCGGCGGCGGGCAGCTGCGGCTTTCGCCGCTTTCGATGTCGGGGCCTTCAATGCGCATAATAGGGGCGGCAGCCTACAATTTCAAGGACGATTCCGTGCGCGGCGAGCTTAAAACATACCCGTTCGACAACGTTTCCAACAGGATAATTTCGGCTGTCAACAAACTTGTAAACCCCATTATGGACACGGTGCGCGTAAAGATTTCCGGCACGCTTTCCGACCCGAATTTCTCCGCAAAAATCACCCCCGCCGACGTTATCCGCAGCGAGGAAAAAGTGATTGAGCGCATAGACAAATCGCTTTGATATTTTCTTGATATGGCGCGGCGCAAGTGATAGCGTGGCGCACATGAGTAATGACAATAAGTTATTGTGCGGCGTCATAGGCGTCGGGTATTTGGGGCAGCACCACGCAAGGATATATTCGGAATTGGAAACGTCGGAGCTTGTCGGCGTTTACGACAACAATCCCGAGCGCGCAAAGGAGATTGCCCAACGGCACGGCTGCCGCGTGTTTTCCTCAATAGCCGAGGCGGGCGAAGCCTGCGAGGCTCTCAGCATTGCCGTTCCCACCGACCGCCACACCGAAGTCGCAATGCCTCTGCTCGAACAGGGCTGCGATCTTCTCATTGAAAAGCCAATTTGCACGTCGGTGGAAGACGCTCAGGCTATTGTCGACAAGGCGAAGGAGAAAAACCTGATTGTTCAGGTTGGGCACATAGAACATTTCAACCCCGTGATGGGCTTTATGGAAAAGCACGTCGACAACCCGCGCTTCATTACGGCGGACCGCCTTGCGCCGTTTAATGTCAGGGGTACGGAAGTGGGCGTGGTCTTGGATTTGATGATTCACGACATCGGCGTTGTCCTCAAGCTTGCAAATTCGCCCGTGGAGCGCATAGAGGCAGTCGGCGTGAACGTAGTCAGCAGGCGCGAAGACATCGCCAACGCGCGCATAGTCTTTAGGAGCGGCTGCGTTGCAAATCTCAACGTAAGCCGCGTGAGCTTCAAAAAATTGCGCGAAATAAGAATTTTCCAGCCCGGAATGTACATGTCGCTGGACTTTATGAACCAGAAGGGGCACATGGTAAAAATCAACGGACTTACGGACATCGTTCCCGAGGAGGTTCCGTTTGAAAAACAGGAGCCGCTCAAGTCTGAATTGGCGAGCTTTGTGGATTGCGTCAAGTACAAAAAGAATCCAAAGGTTGACGCAAAGCTGGGCATGTCGGCGCTCGAAGTTGCGCTTGAAATAACCAGACAGGTTCGCAAGATTATCGAATCGCGATAGAATGGGATCGGACGTTCTACAGCTGCGCAAGTTCGACTTCCCCGCCCCCGGGGGCGGGCGCTGCGACGTTCTGATTTTGGCGGGCGAACACTCGGGCGATCAGCAGGCGGCGCGAATGCTTTCCGATGCGCTGCGGAAAAAGCCCGAGTTGCGCGTTTGCGCCTTCGGCGGAAGCGCGCTGGCGTCGGCGGGGGCGCAGCTGCTCTTCGATTTCACTTCGTTTTCGGTAGTGGGGCTTTTCGAGGTTTTGAAGAACTATTCGTTTTTCAAGTCGCTCGGAAACGCCATTGTGGACTGGATTGTAAAATACCGCCCGAAGACCGTCTGCTTTGTGGACTACCCGGGGTTCAACCTGCACATAGCCGCGGAACTTTTCAAGCGCGGCGTCAGCGCAAACGCTGGCGGCAACGTGCGCCTCATTTACTACATCAGCCCTCAGGTTTGGGCGTGGAAAGCACGCAGGCGCTTCAAAATGGCGCGCCTGCTCAATTCGCTCGCGGTGATTTTTCCGTTCGAGACAAACTGCTATGCCGACACTTCGCTCAAAGCCGAATTTGTCGGACACCCGTTTCTTGAAGATTCGTTCAGCGCGCCCGTGGAATACGACGCCTCGGGGGAAATTCTCCTGCTTGCCGGCAGCCGCGAAATTGCAGTCGGCAGGATTTTCCCCGTTATGTTGCGCACGCTTGCCCTTCTGAAAGGCGAACGCGCTGCGGCGCTGTATCCGAGCGCGGGCATTAAAAAAATTCTCGAGGAAAACGCGGCTAAATTTCCCGAGCTTAAAGGCCGTTTGCGCATAGTCGACGCCTCCGCGCTCCCGCTGAAGTCAAAGGCGGTTATGACGAGTTCGGGAACAATGTCTTTGGCGTGCTCGCTGGCGGGCATTCCGGGGGCGATAGTCTACAAGGCAAATCCGCTGACATACATTTTGGGCAGAATGCTCGTCAAAATAAAGTATTTGAGCATAGCAAATATTCTCTTGGACAGACCCGCGTGGCGCGAATTCATTCAGTTTGACGCTTCCGCTCCGAAAATCGCCGAGTATATGCGCGGGTGTCTCGGGGATTCGGCGCGCCCGCGCTTTGCCGAATACGCCGACGAACTCAAGGGGCTTTTGCGCGCGGAAAAATCCCACACCGCCGCCGACTGGCTTTTGAAGAATGCCGATTGCGGCGGTGAATAGCCGCCGCGCGTGCCGCCGGTCAGAGTTCGACGGCGAAAATCTCGGCGGACTTTGCCGAAACGCGCCTGTCGAGATTCTGGGCGTCGGGGCATATTCTGTTGAGGAAAATCCAAAAAGAGACCGAGTGGTCCATAAATTTTGTGTGCGCGAGCTCGTGGCAGACTACGTATTTTTGCAGCTCGGGCTCGAGCAGCATGAGCCGCCAGTTTAGCGACAGCGTCCCGCTTGCGGAGCGCGACGCCCATCGCCCCGACTGGTCGCGCAGGGAAATCCGCGAGTATTCAAGCGCGGTGCGGCGCGATTCCTCGCGGCAGAGCTTTTCGAGTTTCTTTGCGGCGAATTTCAGAATTTGCGCTCCCGCGTCTTCGTCGAAATTTTCGGCGCGCGCGGCAATTACAAGCTTTGCGTTTTGCGCGTCGTCAACATAAAAAGGCGACGTGCGCGACACTATGAAATCAACTTCGTACGCGCCGCCGTCGGCGTAGATATTTCCGCCGCATTTGATGTAGTCTGCAAGCTTTTGGCGGGGGCGGATTTTCTCCGACGCCTCAAGCAGCCATTGCGCGTTCTTTTCGAGAAACTGCATTGCTTCGGCAACGGATACCCAGCGCGGCTTTGTAATCAGCGCCTCGCGCGCGCCTACGGCGCGTATCTTCAGAGAGCGCGAATTGGCGGCGTCTTTTATGCGCACGAGAAACCGCGCCGCGGGGGCGGCGGGGCGGGGAATGTCGAAATATCTCGAGCGTTCGGGCATCCTTGCTTTATTGCTGGCAGCTGCGCATCAGGTTTATGTAGTCGCGCAGAGCGCCCTCGGGGTCGATTTTTTGCGCGGTGGCTTCGGCGACAATGCCGAATAGCTTTTGCCCTATTCGCAGGGCGGGGGTGTCTGCCCTTTCGTCCGCCTTTTTTACGAGCTCTTCGGGGGCTTTTTTTGCCACGTCAACTGCGTAGCGCAGCGCAGAAAGCGCGGGGGGAATGCCGTCGAAAACTCCGCCTATGGCGCGCTCCTTTTTCTCCTCTTTCTTGACTTGCTGCCAGATTTTGAGGACATCGTCGCTGTCGGCGGCCTTTTGGTCTCCGAAGACGTGCGGGTGCCGGCGCACGATTTTTTCGTTTATTTCGTTTACGACATCGTCGAAAGTGAACTCTTTATTTTCGGCGGCAATCTGGCAGTTGAGGGTTATGAGCATAAGCAGGTCGCCGAGTTCCTCGCGCATTTTTGCGGGAGAGTCGAGGTCCACGGCCTCCAAAAATTCGGCGCATTCCTCCACAACGTTGGAGCGGATTGACTTGTGCGTTTGCACTTTGTCCCACGGGCAGCCGTCGGGAGCGCGCAGGGCTTTCATAATTTCGAGGAGCTTGTCTACGGATTTCATCTTGTTAAAAATGTTTGTCGGCAGAATATTGTTGCCTATTGGGCGCACTTTGCAACAATAATAGACGTTTTATGGATACCATCGGTCAGTTGAGCCCGTCGCAGACTCTTGAACTTTTGCGCAGTTTGAACCACACGCCCGTGCGCAAACTCGGGCAGAATTTTTTGATAGATTCAAACATTGTGCGCAAGTCTCTGGAGCTTGCCGACGTGTCGGAGGGCGACTGCATTGTGGAGGTCGGCCCGGGGCTTGGCACGCTCACGGGTGCGCTTTTGCATGCGGGCGGGCGCGTCTTTGCCGTCGAACTTGACAGGGAGCTTTTCGGCTTCCTTACAAAACACTTTGCGGGCGAGAAAAATCTCTCCATTGTAAACGCCGACGCCCTCGATATGCCGCTTGCCCGCCTGCCCGAAGACGCCGCCGACTTCAAAATAGTGGCGAATCTCCCGTACGCAATAAGCACGCCGTGGCTCGACGCGGTTCTCTCTCGCAGGCTGCCTTTGGCAATGTCTTTAATGCTTCAGAAAGAGGCGGCGGAGCGCTTTTCCGCAGGCGGCGGCACGGGGGAATTTTCGCCGATTTCGGTATTCCTTTCTCAGGCGTACGAAGTGGCTGCAAAACACAGGGTTTCGGCGTCCTGCTTCTATCCCAAGCCCGCGGTCGATTCCGTTTTGTTGGCGCTCAGGCGCAGGGAAAAACCGTTCGTTTTCGCCTCGCGCACAAAGGAGATTATCCGCTACGCGTTTTCAAAACGCAGAAAGCAGATTCTCTCCATATCGAAATCTGCGGGCGAATATTCCGCCGAGTTGCTGCGCTGGCTTGAAGCCGACGCAACCCTCTCGCCGACCGAGCGCCCAGAGCGCATAGCCGCGGAGCACTGGCGCAGGCTCGACGCCGTGGTTCTCGGCGGCGTAGAATAGCCTTCGCGTGCCGCAGTTTGGCGCAAATCTTTCGTTAAAATACAATCGATTAAATCTATGAAAAAAATAGCAGTATTGCTTTTCGACGGGGTGGAGGAGCTTGAGGCTCTCGCGCCCGTCGACATTCTCCGCCGCGCAGGCGCGCAGGTTGTCTGTGCAGCCGTGGGCGAATCACTCACCGTGCGCGGCAGAAGCTCTGTGGACATCACTTGCGACGCCCTTTTTTCCGACGTGAAAGATGCCGATTTCGACGCCGCCGTCTTGGCGGGCGGCCCGGGGACGGACAATATGCTTTCAAACCCGCAAGTAGTGGAGTTTTTCGCCCGACACAACAAAAACGGCGCGCTGGTTGCCGCCATATGTGCCGCGCCCGTAGTGCTTAAGGCGGCGGGCGCGCTCGACGGCAGAAAGTGCACGGCGCACACGTCCAGAATAGCCCAGCTGCAAAATTGCGACCCGTCTGCGGCGGTCGTGCGCGACGCAAACGCCATCACCTCCCGAGGCGCTGGCACTGCGGTTGATTTCGCTCTGGCGATAGCCGAATATATTTTCGGCGCGCAAAAGGCAAAAGATGTTGCAACTTCGATATGTTTTATGAGATAATGCTCAAAGTTTATGCTTGACGAAGATGTTGTAAATAAGGGCTTGCGCAACTCCAACGAACGTTTTCTTGTGGTCAACGTTCTGATTATGGTGTTGTTGCCGGCGGTGTGTCTCGGGGGAACTTCCTCCGCAATAGTAGGGTTGTTTTGCGCGTTGGGAATCATAGCCCCGATAAACACGTTCAACTACATTTATTCGTGGTCGAGTTCGCTCTCTAAAACCATAACGGCGTACGTTTTGGCGGCGGCGCCGTTTGTGGCGGCAATTCTCATAACGGTTGCGGCGTCGTTTAACAACGTTTTGATTCCCGTGGAAACGCCGACGGGCGCGTTCTACTCCCTCGACGCCTCCCCGACAAACCGTCCGGTTCTTGCCGCGGACGGAATGCTAAACCCGCTGCTTTCGGATTTTACCGCGCTTGCGGCGTTTTTGTGCGGGCTTTCGGTGTATTTTATAACCGATTCGCGCTTCGTGATACGCAAAATAATCTGCTGGACGGCGTTCCTTTCGGCAACGCTTATGCTGCTGGGCTGCTTTCTTTCATTTATGCTCAACTTCAAGGGCACGTTCTTTTACGAAACAAAATCGCCGTATTTTTCCACATTCGCCGACGCCTCGCAGTGGGCGGCGTTCGCGCTGGTGTGGCTCGGCGGCGCGCTTGCAATGGCGGTTTATTCTCCGCAGAAATTCCGCCAGCTTTCCTTCTTTTATTCGATGAAGTTTTGGAGTCTCTTTACCGCAGGCGTGCTCTGGTGCGGAATTATGTTTGCGGGAAAGCCGCTGCACTGCCTGTTGGCAAACGCCGTGTGCGCGCTTGCTTACGCGTTTATCGCAAGCGATATGGCTCCGCTTAAATTCAACGTCAGACGCCATGAAATGCTCAGGCACATAACCTCGCACGACAAGCGCCTTGAAAAGCTTGTTCCGTGGTTTTTGTCGTACGCGGCGGCGGCTGTGGTTTTTGCCTTGGCGGCGGCGTATGTGGGCTGTAAAATAAACGGCGACAGGCGGCTTCTCCTCGCCGAAAATTCGGCATCTGCGACGATTAATTTTGCCGAAAAAAGCGCCCTGTGGGAAGACACGGCAAAAATGCTGAAGCAGCACTTGGCGTTCGGCTACGGCTCGGCGTCGTTCGCTCCGGCGTTTGCATTCTATCAGGGCAGCGACATTGGCTCTTCGCCGTGGTCGACGCCGCATTCCGACCTCCTCCACAAAGTCGCCGAAAACGGGATAGTGGGGCTTGCGCTTTCCTGCATTACGTTTGCGGGTTTTCTGCTCGTGTGGCTCTTGAGGCATTCGTTCAGCCTCTCGGGGCTTGTAATGCTTGCGTCGCTGCTTTCGGTGATAGTGCTTTCCGTGTTTGAAAGCCCGCTGCAAAGCCCCGCAGTGCTTGTGAGTTTCTGGGTGCTTGCGATGGCGTTTTTCAGATGGGACAACGCCTCGGTGGGCTGATTTTCCTTGACTGGCAGGCGTTATTGAAAAAGATGTGAGAATATTTTTCGCGCTCGGGTGGCGGAATGGTAGACGCAGCGGACTTAAAATCCGCCGAGTAATATCGTACGGGTTCAAGTCCCGTCCCGAGTAGCGGCAAGTCGGCTTGCGCGTCTTCGGCGGGGGTGCCCCGAAAATTTCGGCAGTCTTTGAGTTTCAACTTGATGAATATTTTAATAACATCTTCGGGCAGGCGCGTGGAGCTTGTCCGCCTTGCAAAAAAGGCGCTCTCCGACTGCGGCGAATCGGGAAAGGTTTTTGCCGCGGACGCCTCGACAACCGCCCCTACATCGAAGTTTTGCGACGCCTTTGAAATTGTTCCTCCGATTGCCTCCTCCGCGTACATAGATTCGCTTTTGAAAATCTGCCTGCGCAGGGGGGTGGACATTCTCATTCCCACAATAGACACGGAACTGCCCGCGATAGCCGCCGCAAAACCGCGCTTTGAAGCCGCGGGAGTGCTTGTTAATATTTCGTCGGAAAAAGTCGTGGAAATCTGCAACGACAAATTCAAAACTTCGCGCTTCTTTGCCGAAAATTCCATACCCGCTCCGAAATTCTACGCTTGCCCCGCGCGCGAAATTCCATCGGCGCAATTCCCCCTGTTTGTAAAGCCCGCCGACGGCGCTTCGAGCATCAACGCCTTCCGCGCCGACACGCCCGAAGAGCTTAAGTTTTTCGCAAACTATGTTCCCAATGCATTAGTCGAAGAATTTGTGGCGGGCGTTGAATATTCCGTGGACGTTTTTTGCGATGAAACCGCCGCGCCAATCACCATTGTTCCGCGCCGCCGAATTGCCGTGCGCGCGGGCGAAATCCTCAGGGGGAGAACCGAGCGCGACGCCGACGTTATCGACGCTTCGCGAAAGCTCGTTGCCGCCCTCAAGCCTTTCGGGCACATCACGTTGCAGTGCATAAAAAACTCCCGCGGCGTGTTTTTCATAGAGGTAAATCCGCGCTTTGGCGGCGGCGTTCCGATGTCCATAATGGCGGGGGCGGATTCCCTTGCAAATCTCGTAAAACTAAAGCGCGGCGAAAAACTGGCATACAGCGAAGACTGGCGCGACGCCCTCACGTTTTCGCGCTTCGACGATTCCGTCATTGTTTGATATGTCCGTAAAAATTGTAGCCTGCGATTTTGACGACACTCTCGCGCCCGAAATTGCCTTTGTGGAAAGCGGGTTCAACGCAGTGGCGGCATTTTTTGCCGACGAATACGGCGTTGACGCGCAGTCCGCGCATTCGGCTTTTTGGAGCGCGTTCAATGTCTCGCACAAAAACGTTTTCGACAGGGCCGTTGGACTGCTCGGCGTAAATCTTACGCAGTCGGCTATTGTGCGCGCGGTCGAAGTCTACCGCTTCCACAAGCCGCGCCTTGATTATTACGCAGATGT
>DAVZIV010000013.1:0-12581 GCA_052273125.1 Candidatus Merdousia sp.
AGGTGGAATTTTAAAATTTATGAAAAATATGAAATCTTATCTTAAAAATGATAGCGGCGGCGCTTGTTGCCGCTCCGTCGCTCTTTGCAGGCGAAGACGGCGCGAACTGGCAGAATGAAAACGTTTCCCGCCTCAACGCAATGCCCGCTTCGGCGACGGTGAGGCTATACTCGTCGGAATCCGCGGCAATGGAGGGCTCGGAGGATTCCGATATGCGCGTTTCCCTCGACGGCGACTGGAAATTCAGGTACGCGGGCACTCCGTCCCTGCTGCCCGCCGACTTCTACAAGCAGTCTTTCGACGTTTCGCACTTCAACGACATTAAAGTGCCGTCGAACTGGGAGCTTTCCGGCTACGGCACGGCGCTTTACACAAACATAAAGTATCCGTTCAACAGCACCAATTTCCCGCGCGTGATGGACGCTCCCGAAAATTCGGCGTTTACGAATTTCGACCAGTTCCAGCGCAATCCGTCGGGTGCGTACGTCAGGGGCTTCAAAGTGCCGTGGAGCTGGTTCGGCTCGAAAATCTACCTGCGCTTCGACGGTGTTTCCAGCGCCTACACTGTGTGGGTCAACGGCAAAAAAGTCGGCTATGCCGAAGACAGTCGGCTGCCCGCGACGTTCGACATAACCGACCTCGTCAAGCGCGGCGGCAACCGCATTGCCGTGAAAGTCGTAAAATACAGCGACGGCTCGTTCTTTGAAGATCAGGATTTCTGGCGTCTGGCGGGCATTTTCCGCTCGGTTTCGATTCTGCGCCAACCGAATGTGAGAATTTCGGATATTTTCAACCAGACAATACTTTCAGACAACTACACCTCCGGTGAGCTTCGCACCTCCATAATGCTCACGAACGCGGGCAAATCGGGCGAAGACGCAACGCTTTCGGCAAAGCTGCTTTCTCCGGAGGGCGAAGTTGTATCCACCGCAAAAACGCAGACGAAAGTCGGGCAGGGCAAAACCGTAAAATGCGTGTGGAATTTTCCCAAAATCAAAAACGTAAAGCGCTGGAGCGCCGAAGCGCCCAACCTTTACAGGCTTGTTGTCGCCCTTGAAGACGCCGACGGCGGCAGCGTTTACACGGCGTTCAACGTGGGTTTTAGAAGCGTCGAGCGCAGGGGAATGCAGTTCTTGGTAAACGGCAAGCCCGTTCTGCTCAAGGGCGTCAACCGCCACGAGCACGACTTCAAACTCGGGCACGCAATCACAGCCGAAATTACCAAGCGCGACTTGCTGGAAATGAAAAAGTACAACATCAACGCCGTGAGAACTTCGCACTACCCCAACGCCGAACATTTCTACGATCTCTGCGACAAGCTCGGTTTCTATGTCTTCGACGAGGCAAACGTTGAGGCCCACGGCCTTCACTCCGTCAACGCCGAGAACCACCCCGTAAATCTGCCCACTTGGCGCAATGCAATGGTCTCGCGCATCACAAATATGGTTGCCCGCGACAAGAACCACCCGAGTATAATTTTCTGGTCTCTGGGCAACGAGACGAAGGACGGCGAAGCCTTTAGAATTGCCGCCGAAAAAATCCGCGAGATGGATTCCACGCGCCTTATCCATTACGAGGGCAACAATTCGCTTTCCTACGCCGACGTGTATTCCACAATGTACGTTTCGCCCGAGCGCGTGGCAAACCGCCTCAAACTCATTTCTCAAAAAATGGCAGATTTGCAAATGCCCGCAGTTTCCTGCGAGTACGCCCACGCAATGGGCAACAGCGGCGGCGCTCTCCGCGCATACTGGAACGAAATCAGAGCCAACCCCGCCTATCAGGGCGCCTTCATTTGGGACTGGAAAGACCAAGGCCTGCTCGCGCGCTGCGAGCCCAAAATTACGCTCAAAGATTCCGCGATGCCATCGCGCAAAGTTGCCGTATTTAGCGACGTCTCGCGCGGAAAGATTCTCGAAAACGCCTCCGTTGTGGCGTATCCGTCGGTATTTGAAACGCCGACTGCCGCGTTCACCGTCGTCGCGAACGTCAACCGCCACGGCTTCGAGCCGAAAGTCAAAAACGAATACGGCGGCGGCCCGCGCGTCAATGCGGACGCCAAACTCGTTCCAACTAAGAACGAGACAATAGCCGAAGTATCGGGCGTTTTCTCCCTGCGCTTCCACGACTACCGCAAGGTGCTTTCATTCTCCGTATGGAACGGCTTCAGATGGGACAATGTTGAGTCCCCCGTCGACAAGCCCTACCGCGTTGCCGCAACTGCGGGCGACGGCCGCATAAAGCTTTTCTGCAACGGCAGGCTCATCGCCGAAAAGCAGTGTCCGACTTCCGTATACAAGTCGGTCTCCCCGCTCGTGGCGGCGGCGAAAATCCGCGGCAATTCCGAATACGTTCAGGTCTTCGACGGCGCCATTGAGAAGCTCGAAATTTTCGACAGGCTCATCGAGAACGAGCCGTTCGTAATTCCGTCGCGCTTGCGTCCGATATGCTCGATAAACTTTGCCGATTTTCTTCAGCAGAACACCCCCGAAAAATTCTTTGCCTACGGCGGCGACTTCGGCGACTATCCCAACGACAGGGCGTTCTGCATAAACGGCATTGTAAAGCCCGACTGGACGCCCTCGCCGCAGACGGCTGCGATTGCGTGGCTGCACCAGAATCTGCGCTCGAAGCTCAATTCAATCACGGGCGACAACGCCGTGGTTGAAATTTTCAACGAAAACTTCTTCGAGCCGTACACCGACGTGAAAATGTCGTGGACGCTCGAGCGCGACGGCTTTGCGCTCAAGAGCGGCGAAACCGTCATAGACTGCCTCGACCCGCAAAAGGCGGCGCTCGTCTCGGTAGACATTTCGCCCGAAGAGGGGCAGTCGTTTCCCAATAACGGCGAATATTTCCTGAATGTGCGCTATTCCTTCACAAAAACCTCTCCCGACGGCCGCCCCGCCGGCGACGTATTCGCAACAGACCAACTCAAGCTGCGCGGCGAGTACGCAAAAGCGCAATTTGCTTCGGGCGGCTTCGGCAAACTCACAAGGCGCATAGACGCAAATTCCATAGTCGTCTACAACGACCGCTTCAGCGCGGCATTCGACAAGTCAACGGGTCTTCTCAAGTCCTATATCGCCGACGGCCGCAAGCTCATAAGCGTCCCCATGCGCCTTAGCTTTGCGCGCCCGTTCACCAACAACGATATGGGCTGCACTCCGCGCGAAAAAATCGCGCTCTGGAAAGACGCAGGCGAGCGCGCCATTTTGGAAAAATGCAAGTCGGAAGTCAAAGGTTCGTTTGTAGAGGTGAAGACAACCCTGCTTATTCCCGCGAAGGAGTCGAGGGCAAATATCGTCTATACAGTCAAGCCCTCGGGCGAAATCGACGTGCGCGCGGAAATTGCGCTAGACGCAATGCCGACGAATCCGCAGCGCGTTGGATTCACGTTTGCAACGCCGTCGGCTCTCTCGAAGCGCAGCTGGTTCGGCTTGGGCCCGAATGAAAACTACATCGACAGAACCGACGGCAGCTATGTGGGCAGATTCTCTTCTTCGGTCGATGCAATGTTCTTCAAATACATAGACCCGCAGGAGTCCGGCAACGTCATAGCGGTCCGCTCGGCGACGCTCTCCGGCGCGGGCGCTCTGCGCATTGACGCTCTCGACAAAAACTCGCTCTTTGAAATGTCGGTCTATCCGTGCCTGCCCGAAGACATCGAGCAGGCTGCGCACCCGCACCAGCTGCCCAAGCGCTCCGTAAACACCGTAAATATCGCCGCAATCAACGCGGGTGTCGGCGGCACTACATCTTGGGGCAAAAATGCCGAGGCTCTTCCAGAATACAGGGTTCAGACGGGCAAAACGTACAAGATGGGCTTTAGCATAAACGGCGTTTCGGAATAAATAATGACAAAGGGGCAAAAGGCGGAATTTATAATGCGCGAATTGGACAGGCTCTACCCCGATCCGCGCATTCCCCTGCGCCACAAAGACCCCTTTACGTTTCTTGTTGCCGTAATGCTTTCGGCGCAGTGCACCGACGTGCGCGTAAACGAGGTTTCGCCCGAGCTTTTTAAGCGCGCCGACACCCCGCAGAAAATGGCGTCTCTCGACGTTTCGGAAATCGCCGAAATCATAAAGCCGTGCGGTCTGGCGGCGTCGAAATCGGCGAACATAAAAAGGACCGCCGAAATATTGTGCGAAAAATTCGGCGGCAAAGTTCCGCAGACGTTTGAAGAGCTTGAAAGCCTTCCGGGGGTGGGGCATAAAACGGCGTCGGTAATGATGTCGCAGGCGTTCGGCGTTCCCGCGTTCGCGGTCGATACCCACATCCACAGGCTCGCCGCCCGCTGGGGGCTTTCTTCGGGTAAATCCGTTGAACAGACCGAGCGCGATTTGAAAAAAATCTTCCCGAAAGAATCGTGGGGCAAACTCCACTTGCAGCTCATTTACTACGGGCGCGAATATTGCAGGGCGCACACTTGCAAAACTCCGCAGACGCGTTGCCCCGTGTGCAGGGCTTTGGCGAAATGAGCGTTGTTGTAATCAGCGGCCCGACATGTTCGGGCAAGACCGCCTTTGCACTGAAAACGGCGCTGGAGACAGACGCCGAAATAATTTCCTGCGACAGCGTCCAGCTTTATCGCGGTCTCGACATAGGCAGCGCAAAGCCGACCGCAGCCGAGCGCGCGCAGGTGCGCCACCACTTAATAGACGTTGCCGGCGTGCGCGATAATTTCGACGTGGCGGGCTATGTCGAGCTTGCAAAGGCTGCGTTCGACGACATTCGCGCGCGCGGCAAAAACGTAGTGGTAGTAGGCGGAAGCGGCTTCTACTTGAAATCGTGGTTTTGCGCGGTCGCCGACAAAATAGAAGTTCCCGAAAGCGTGCGCGCCTTCGCCCAAGAGGCGGAATCGCGCGGGGCGGAGGCTCTCGCCGAAGAGCTTTTAAAAATTTCCCCCGACGCCCGACATCTTGTCGATTTGCGCAATCCGCGCCGCACGCGCAACGCGCTCGAGCGCTGTTTGGCTACGGGCAAAAGCGTCGGCGAGCTTCGGGCGGAATTTGCAAAACTGCCGTGCTCGTACGGCGAATTTGAAAAGCGCTTTCTAATTCTCGACCGTCCCGACGCCGAAATGCAGGCGCGCATATTCCAGCGCACGCGCGCCATGATTGACGCGGGTCTTGTGGAGGAAACGCGCGCGCTTCTTGCCGACGGGCTTGACGGAAACCCGTCTGTGCGCAATTCCATCGGGTACAAACAGGCCGCAGACTACATAAAAAACGGCGGGTGCGACCTGCGCAAACTCGCCGACGAAATAGACGTTCAAACAATGTCGCTGGTGCGCAGGCAGCGTAAAATTCTGCGCCCGCTTGGGGCGCAATTCGGCGCCGTCAGGCTTGACAATTTTTAGTTTAAAATATCCAGAACCATTTTTTCCATCTCCGCGTAGCAGGCGGGGGTGGGGTGCACGCCGTCCTTGGCGCGCTCGGGGCTTAGCCCGCAGTTTTCGTCGGCGAGCGCCGAATAGTAGTCGAGATATTTTATGGAATTTTTCTGCGCGTAGTCCTTGAGGGTTGCGTTGATTTGCTTTATCGGCCTTACCGATTTGACGGCTGGGCGCCACTTGTACTGCGCCGCGGGCAGTATCGAGCAGATTATGGGTTCTATGCCGTTTGCCTTTGCAATTTCGCACATCGAAATTATGTTGCCCGCAATGTTTTCCTCCGAAATGTAGCCCGCGTTTCTGGCGACATCGTTCGTGCCCGCGAGAATGAAGACAGTTTTGGGGTGGAGGTCTACGACATCGCGGCGGAAGCGCACGAGCATTTGCGACGTAACCTGTCCGCTGATCCCGCGTCCAACAAAATTGTTTTTTGCAAAAAATTCGGGGCGTACCCTCGCCCAGGCGTCGGTAATGCTGTCTCCCATAAATACCGCGCGCGGGGGCTTTGCCGCAGTCCGGGCGTTTGCTTTGGCGTAGCGGCGGAAATTGGCGCCGTCGGCATTAAAGGCAAAGTCGAGTTCTGGAATCGTCCACGAATAGACTTCGCGCTGGGGCTTTGTTTGGGGCGTCGACGCTTCGGGGGCGGCAGCGGCAACAAAAAACGGCACGGAGAGCGCCGCCGCTATAAGGCAGTAAAGTTTTTTCATGCTCGAAGTTTCTATATCTTTGCCGCAGTTGCGTTCAAGCTTTTTATTGACAAGACGCCGATTTTTGGGGTATTTTCCGGATTTTAAAGGGGATTTCACATCAGGAAAATTTTATGAAAAAAACACTATTAACACTCGCAGCAACGACAGTTTCGGCGTTGGCTTTTGCCGTTGACACCCACTCGGTGGCTTGGGAAAAGTACGATGTCTTCAAAATCAACAAGGAGGAGCCTTCGGCAATGATGAAGGTTTTCGGCAATTCCGCCGACGCCTTCAAAACGGTTTCGATAGCCGACATAGACAAAATCCACGAGGGCGACCGCTACGCGCTGCTCAACGGTACGTGGAAGTTCCTCTTCGTAGCCTCTCCCGACAAGATTCCCGCCCAGTTCTTCGGCAAAAAGTTCGACGACTCCAAGTGGGATTCAATAAAAGTTCCCTGCTCTTGGCAGAATTTGGGGTACGATAACATTTTCTACGACAACATCACAATGCAGTTCATGTTCGACGAAAAGGGCAATATGCTGCCCGAATTCGTCAACGGCGCGTCGCGCTTCAAGCGCACCGACTACGCGAAAATCGTAACAAGCCCCACCATTCCGCTCAAGCACAGACAGGTCGGGCTTTACCGCAGAAATTTTGAGGTGCCCGCGTCTTTCGACGGCAAAAACGTCTTCATTACTTTCGACGGCGTGCGCACGGGCTTCTCGCTCTACGTCAACGGCAAATTCGTGGGCTACAGCGAAGACAGCTTCACGCCCGCCCAGTTCGACATCACCAAGTTTATAGAGCGCGGCGCGGTCAATTCTCTGGCGGTGGAAGTCTACAAATACTCCACGGGCTCTTACAACGAAATGCAGGATATGCCGCACGTGATGGGCATTATCCGCGACGTATTTCTTTCTGCGCGCCCGAGTGTCTACGTGAAAGACTACCACGCTCCCGCAGTGCTTTCCGACAGCCTCAAGAGCGCGGAAATCCATTTCGAGGTCAAACTCCGCAACGTTTCCGGCAAGCCCCAAAAGAACCTCAAGCTCGAGGCGTATTTGGTGGACGCAAACGGCAAAAAGGTTTTCGGCGGCTGGTTTAGCGACTATCTCTTCAGCGAAAAGGTGGAATCCGTAGCCCCGAATTCGTCTGTCGAAATCAAAAAGAGTGTTGACGTTTCGGGCTTCAAACTCTGGAGTCCCGACAAGCCCAACCTCTACACGCTTTGCTTCAAACTTTCCCAGAACGGCAAAGAGCTTGAAACAACGCGCTCGGATTTCGGCTTCAGGAAGTACAAAATTGTAGACCGCCATATGGAACTCAACGGCGCGAAGATGTACATCAAGGGCGTCAACCGCCACGACTGGTCGCCGACGACAGGCAAGGCGGTAAGCTTCGACGAAATGAAAAAGGACGTCGAGCTGATGAAGCGCGCCAACATAAACTTTGTTCGCACATCGCACTACCCCAACGACGAGCGCTTCTATATGCTCTGCGACCGCTACGGCATTGCAATGCTCGACGAAAACAACCACGAGCAGCACGCATTCATCAGAAATCCCGCGCTCAACCTGCCCAACCACGTTCCGCCTGCGGTTGACAGAATGAAAAGCATGGTTTTCCGCGACAGAAACGTGCCCGCAATTCTCATATTCTCCATGGGCAACGAGTCCGCGCTCTGCTACACGCTCGGGCACAGGGCGACCGAAAAGGTCGTCCGCGAGCACTCGCCGCAGCACTACTTTATGTCGCACGGCGAAACGTACGACATCGTAAACGGCGCGCCCAACGGCGGTTCGGATTTCGTCACCCCCATGTACCGCGACATCACCCAGATGGAGCGCTATCTTGAAATGGAGACGAAAAAGCCCTTCTTCTTCCCCGAATACGCCCACGCAATGGGCAATTCAATAGGCAACCTCGAAGGCATGTGGAAGATGATTCGCCGCCACGAAGGCCTCAACGGCGGCTTCATTTGGGACTGGGTCGACCAGTCGGTCTACCTGCCGCAGGAAAACGACAAATCGAAAAAATACCTCTCCGACGGAAGAGACTGGAACACAATTCCCACCAAGGCTAATTTCTGCTGCAACGGCATTATATTTGCCGACAGAAGCGTTTCGGCAAAGTACTACGAAGTCCAGCGCGTCTACCAGCCCATTGTCATCGAGCAGGCAGGCAAGTGCCCGCTCGAGCTCGAGCTGCAAAACGACCTCATAGCAACGAATCTCGACGAGTACACGCCCGTCGTGAAAGTCTCGCGCGACGGCGAAGTTCTCGCGGAGAAAAAACTCTCGCCAATTTCGCTTGCGCCCTCAAAGAAGACGCGCGTGAAAATAGGCCTGCCCGAGTTCGATTCCTCGAAAGTCGGCGAATACTTCTACACGCTTGAATTTGTAAATCCCCAAGCCACTCTCTATTCCGACGCAAACAGCACTGTTGCAAAAGCGCAGTTTGCCCTCAAGAAAGTAGACGGCGCGGAATTTGCGGCTACGGGTGCGGTGAAAATGACTAAGGACGGCGGCAAAATCGTTATGGAAGCCGCCAAAACCAAAGCCGTATTCGACGCGGCAAACGGAAACCTCGCCGCATACGATGTCGACGGCAAGCCGGTGATTGTCTCTCCCGTTGAATTCGACATCGACAGCGCATTGATAGACAACCACAAATTCATATGGTACAAAATGCGCGCAACTGGTATGGACAAGCTCAAATGCTCTGCGACGCGTGTTTCTACGGCGTCCGACAAGTCGTTTGCAAGAGTAATCTCGGAAAAGATTTACGACAACGGCAAAAAATGCGGCTTCAAGGTGTCCGTTGCCTATACAATGCTCGGCGACGGCTCTGTGGAAGTTTCAGCTCAGGCGGCAAAATTCAACCGCACGCCCAGATACCTCGAATTGCCGCGCATAGGCTTGAGAATGGGCGTCAACAGGGCTCTCGATTCGGTCGAATACTTGGGCAAAGGCCCGTGGGCAAACTACATAGACCGCGCGTACTCAAGCGACGTGGGCGTCTATAAATCCAAAGTCGACCAGTGGTTCGAGCCGTTTACGCTTACTCAGGATAGCGGCAACAGGGAAAAGGTTCGCTGGATAGCCCTCACCGACGGGAAATCGGGTGTGCTCGTGAGCGCCGAAAATCCGCTGGCAATGTCCGTGCTGCCCAACACCCAAGCCGAATTGAAACAGGCAAAACACCCGTACCTGCTGCCCGAAAGCTCGGCGACGGACCTGCGCATAGCCGGCAAGGTTATTGGGCTTGGCAACGGCTCGTGCGGATTGCCGCCGCGCGACGAGTTCAGAATAGACTTCAAAGGCTCGATTGAGTGGAAGTTTGTAATCCGCCCGCTCGCCGATGTTTCCGCCGCGGCGAAACTCGGCAGGGAAAAGTTCCCGCAGAAATTCGACTATTCGTTCCCGCACTTCGACAAAAATATTAAGGTAGACAACCTCAACGAAATCAAGGGCGCAATAGCTCCGTTGAAGCCCCGCAAGGAAAACGAAACGGGCAGCGACTACTAATTAGAATTTCGCTTCCCAATCCCCCCAAACGGTGAAAGACTTTTTCCTCTTTCACCGTTTTTTTTCGCCCGCATTTACCCGCAATAACATTTCAACATTTTCTATCAGCATACTTCTCCCGCACTTAAAAAGGAGATTCCCGACCTCGATATTCAATCCGTTTTTTCTTCATTCTTCCGTCTATGAAGATATACTAATTTTAATATGGCGTCCATCGTATTATAAATACGAATGTCAAACTATATTTTCTCAACTGCGCATTCTCAAAGGGTATAAAACATTTTTCAGTTGGATTACATTTCAATATTTTGAAAACATCGGAGACGGATTTGAGCTCTCTTCTTGCTGTATTTTAATTAGTTGTGTAATTTGGAGTTGGTGTCGTATTTATAATACGATACTCATCGGCAATCTATTTAACATTGAAATTCTATGTGTGAAAAGATTGAGCCCGATGTTGTTCGAAGCCGTGAGTCGGAAGAGAAATTTCTGACCCACGTCTACGACCAAATGTTCGCCACGATAAACCGCATCCACTATAGCATTTGGAATATGGCAGTCGCGGTAGGCGGGGGAATCGGAATTGTGAAAGTCTATTCTGAATGCGATTGTATTTGTATTTTTAACTTCGCCATATTTGGCTATCTGGTTGCCTTATATTGGATTTTAACACGATTGGTAGATTTCAACTACTGGTGTAATAGAAATTTATTTATAATACATAAAATTGAAGCCAATTTTTTGGGGTTAACCTCAAATCATATATACGGAAATTTTAGACCTCCAACCGCAGAATCGACAAACACAATCAAGACAACAATATTTATACAAATTGTTTTTGTGGGTACTATTCAAATTGGGACTTTGCTTTTTTACCTCTATTGCAATTCCTATGTTAATTGTACACACACGTTTTTAGGAACGCTTTTTGTTCTTGTTTTACTCGCACTTATATCTTTCTGCCCCGCTTATTACGTTTTTAAATTACGCAATAAAACATATAAAAATAAAACCAATCAAAAATAACACAAACAAACAAAATATTCCAAAAATGAAAAAGTATATAACAATATTGTCAATGTTCGCGGCAGGTTTTGCCTTTGCCGACGATGAAGTTAATGACGGTCAGACTCTCTCTGGAACTGATTTTAGCGGAAAGTCGATGAATTATTCAAGTTGGGTAAAATCCAACATCTCACGGTTGAATTTTTCTAATACAAAATTAAGGGAAGCAAATTTTACAAGTGCAAAAATCTCAAATTGCAATTTTTCCAAAGCAAATTTAACGGACGCAATTTTTGATTCAACAACTTGCGCTAGCAGTAGCTTTAAAGAATCCACGTTAATCCGCGCAAGCTTTAAAAATGCAGTGCTTGCAAACAGTAGCTACGGGAGTGCTTCTGATTTCACAGGAGCAAATTTGAAAGATGCAGATTTTTCAAATGCCCAACTTGTAGATAAATGGAACTCAAAAGTAGGCGCAAAATTTAATAACGCAAATCTTACTAATGCAAATTTTTCTAATGTAGACATAATCGGAGAATATGGTGCATCTGCAGATTTTACAAATGCTGATATAACAGGAGCAAATTTTTCAAATGCAGTATTTGCGCGAACACATGAAGATTTTAATTCAACTACGGATCTTGCCGCTTCATTAAATATTTCAAAATTCTCATCTGTAAATTTTAGTAATGCTGTATTTGTCGTCTATACGGAATCATATAACGGCAAGAGGGGTGCAGCTGTGGATTTTTCAAATAAAGAATTTGAGAACGTCGATTTTAGTAATGCTATATTATCGGCAAAGTATTGGTCTAATTCTAATGCGAAATCCGTGTCTTTTGCAAATTCAACATTCAAAAACTGTGATTTTACAGGAGCTACTTTGGGTGTTAACGGTGCCGCCAACGGCGTTGATTTCAGTAATATCGATGTTTCAAATACAAGTTTCAAAAATGCAAATTTATACGGTGTTTTATTTGAACAGTCAAATATATCGGGTTCGGATTTTTCAAACGCGAATGGTCTTACAACATCTCAGTTGTCGCAAACTTTGAATTATAAAAACAAAGATTTGAGAGGAGTAAAATTCAATGGACTTAATTTGACTAACTGGATTTTGCGTGGGCAGAATTTGCAGAACACGAGCTTCAACGGAGCAAATCTCACGGGCGTAAATGCGCGTTATGCCGACTTGCGCGGTTCTGATTTGACTGGCATTACTGGTTCGCCTAAAACGCAAAATACAATCTGGGCGGACGGTGAAATTAAGAACTTCACAATGGAATCGGTCGACGATTCGTTGACTATTCGCGCGTATGTTCCTGCTACTTCTGGCGGGGCGATGATAAATGCGAAGATTGCCGATGACGCTTCGATTTCTGGTGGGGCGGTGTTAACTCTCGAACAGGGGGCGGTTCTTGAAATCGCTTCTGGCAAGACCCTTTCGGTTCTCGACAACAGCGAAATTATTTTCAATGTCGATGCCGCTGCTTCCGATGCAACAAAGATTCTGCTCGGCGAAAACTCGAAGCTCGTTTTCGGTTCGGACAGCAAAATTATGGTAAATCTTGACGGCGTAATTTCTCCTGATGATTCTTACGCGTTTTCAGTAATAGAGACTGTTGTGGGTTCGCAGGTAATAGGGACTGATTCACTCAAAAAGGAAAACGTAATCCTAAACATAAATGGTGAAGCCTACGATTCAGAAAAATGGGGCTTTGATTTCGACCCATCGACGGGTTCGTTAAACATCAACGTAAATGTACCCGAACCCGCAACGTATGCGGCGATTTTCGGCGCGTTGGCGTTGGTTTTTGCAGCGTATCGCAGAAGAAAATAGAATTTAATAATAATCAAACACCCCAAAAAGCCTTTCGGAATTGCGAAAGGCTTTTTATTGTGCTGTTGTATATTTAAACCGAGTGTGGCGATTTGTTTTTGGCGCGCAGGCGTTGTGTC
>DAVZIV010000014.1:0-12533 GCA_052273125.1 Candidatus Merdousia sp.
GGAATATCCGCTTCGCAAAGTTGCACTATAGTCGATGAATGCCGAAACGGCGTCGTCGAACTTGTACTGCAGTCCGAAGCCGAGTACCGCGGCGTTTCTGCCGACCTCTTCGCTTTCAAACGTTGCGGAGGGCATGAAGTTTGCCGCTTGGGCTATTCTGTAGTCGACATCGTAGGAGTTGTCGGCGAATTCGTGCGACCAGAAGGCGCGTACGAGAGCCGAGAAGTTGTTTGTGATGTCGTATTTGACTTCCACGCCGAGCATTGTTCTGAAGTTGAGGAAGTCGTTGCTTTCGACGCTTGCGTTGTAGATGCCGGCGCCTTCTTCGTCAGCCGCGTCGGCGTTGGAGTACGCCAAGTTGTACATCAGCATGGGCTTGATTGACAGACCCTTTGTCGCGACGTCCGAGAACGTGTAGGCAACGCCGCCCAAGCTGTAGAACGAGTTGGAGTCGTAGTCTGCCTTTGCCGTGCCGAGCGCGGTCTGGCGCGATGTTTCGTTCCAGCCGTGCGAGAAGCCGAGGTTGAGGAACAGGTCGAGCGGAATCTGGTCGAACGAATATTCGCCGTAAACGTTTACGATGAAGTTCGTGGAGTTCGCGTCCGCGTTGGCGTCGCCGTCAACCTTGTTGTACGTGCCGCCGAGCGAGAGGCCTGCGAAGAGGTTCTTGGAGAAGTCTCTTTCGATAGCCGCAACGCCGCCAGCCGACCAGAAGTCGAAGCCTGCGGCATTCGCGCCGCCGTCCTGACTGCCGAGCATGTTTATGCTCTGGAATTCGGCGACATTTGCGCCCGCTCTGTCAACCGCGTACTTTGTGTTGTTTCTCTTGACGTCGGCTCTGGAGGCGAGTCTGAACATCTGCACGGTGTTCATGTTGACGAGGGCTTCGTTGTTCAACTGGGCGATGAACGATTGAGCCGTGGGCAGGAAGCCGTCGAGGTTGATGCTGGTGTTCGCGCCCGAAGCCGCCATGCCGAGGGTTTCTACGTCGCTCTTGAAGTCGCGGCGGGTTTGGATTGCCGCTTCGCGAGCGAGGGCGTCTTCCTTGGTTTCGTTTTCGGGGGCTTCGATTGTCGTGATGGCGTCGAGAGCCGCACCCAGACGGGCGGAATTTGCATTGGCAGCCTTGTTCTGGAAGTACGAGAGCCTATTGACCTTCATCGTCACATTCTGGTCGGCGGTATTGTCAACCGAATAGCTGAAGTTGATACTGTCGCCGTTGAGAGAACCGAGGGCGTTGACGTCGTCCTTGTTCATGTTAGCCGCCGTATTGGTTTCGTCAAACTTCTGGAATGCTTTGTCTGCGTTCAAATCCGCAAGCTTGCCGAGGTCTGTTTTGTCGTTTACCAACATTGTCGCGTTGCCCGCAAATTTGTTGGCTCTGACGGACGCCAAGTAGGCGTTCTTCATTTCGGCTTTCTTTGCAGCTTTTTGGGTTGCGGACAAGCCCACCATCGCGTCTACTTCAGCTTCAATTTCCGCGAGCTTTGCGTAGTTTACGGGAATTGCAATTTTTGCCACATTGCCAGCTGCGTCTGCAGTCATAGCAAGGTTTGCATCGCTTGCCAAGTTGATTGCGCTTACGCCAGTGAGCTCGCCAGCTACAACCAAGTTGCCGCCGTTGACGTTCATTTCTCCGCCAGCGTTTACATTGCCCTTGATGTCGGCTCTGCCGCTGACATTGGCAACGAGGTCGCCGCCTGTTTCAATGGCGTTGCCGTTGAACGCAGTTTTGTTGACTTTTTTGGAGGCGTCGTCCCACGTCATATTTACGTGTTCAAACTCTTGGGTTGTGGCGTTGAATACATTCTGCTTGGCGCTTACTATGGCACCGTTGCCGAAGTTTACTTTGCCGTCTGTGGAGACCAAACCTTTTGCGTTTGAGGGGTTGTTTGTGTACGAATCCGCAACCGCGCTAAGAGTGCCGTTGATGACGAGGTTTTCCGTGTTGGGATCTACCGCAATGGCGGTGCCGAACTTGGAATTTGCCTCGTCTATGACAAGCTTGTCCGTAGCAGTATCGACTTTATATGCCAAAACCGCTCTGGATTCTGCGGATACTTTTCCGTTGATTGCGCCGTTAATTGCATTTGCCTTGACGCCGATTACGTTGCCGCCTTCGGATTTTGCCGAGACAGTGCCGTTGATATCGCCGTTGATGTCGTTGGTTACAGAAACGCCGTTGACATTGTTTGTTATTACGCTTGCAACGTAGTCTTTGCCTTTGTGCTGCTTTACGGATTTAAGAGCAGTGTTTTCAGCCGAAACATTGCCGTTGATGTCGCCATCAAACGAATCAGCGAACATACCCGTAGCCATACCGCCTTCGGTTTTTGCCGAGAGGTTGCCGTTGATGTTGCCGATAACTTCGGCAGTGCCGGCGAATATTGCGGAAGCGTTGGCGATGGAGGAATTTGCTTCGTCAATTTCCTTTGTATCATTGCCTTCGGCATCCTTTACAAATACGACATTGGCTTTGGATTCTGCGGAAACATTGCCGTTGATGTTGGCGCCGAGTCTGTCAGCAACTTTGATGCCTTTTGCGTTGCCGCCCAAGGATACAGCCGAGACGTCTGCGTTGAAATCGCCGAGAACTTCTTTTGTAAACCAATTTTCAGTTGCGGTGTCCATTGCATACTTGCCGTCTTTGCCGGCTTTCAGCTCGACAGTGGCAATTTTGTCCGTCTTTTCAAACGTTTCGTTGCCGTCGGCGTCGATGTATCTGGGCTTCCACTGCTTGGATGGATCCTTTTCGGATTCGTCCTTGGCATACTTTTGTTTCAAAGTGCCGTCGGCATTGAAAGCGGATTCTTCAGTGCCGCTTTGGGCTTCCGTTGTTGTGTAGTCGTACTGTTTGAGAGTTACGCGGTTGCCGATTTCAATTTTACCTGCGTCAATGGCGATTGCGTCGCCGCCGACTGCCTGAGCGCTGAAGCTGCCGTTGAGGGAAGCTTTGCCGAGTCTGTCAGCAGCAACCAAGCTGTCGATTTGAATCGGAGCCAGCGTTTCCTTGACGGTCATTTTCTTTGCGTCTTCATTGGGAACAATGTAGGCGTTGTCAACAGTCAATTCGCTACCGACTGTGATGTCGCCGCTGAGTGCGGTTGCATTGCCTTTTGTGGCGATTTTGCCGTCAACAGCTGTACCAGCCACTGCGGAAGCGTTGATTGTTGCCGAAACGTTCTTTGTGAGTTTTTCGGGCAACGTTTTAACTACGTCGATTGACTTGGTTTCTTCGTTCCCGACAACTACAGAACCCTTTATGGCAGTTGCTTCAACAGGTGCATTTGCGTCTTCAAAGCCTTCGGCGATTGCGCTTGCCTTGATATTCGCATTTACGTCGTTGATAACGCTGGGTTTCTGCTGGTCATATTTGTCATCTTTGTATTCGCCAGCCGATATTCTGCTGCTGATAGCAGTTGCATTACCTGCGGCAAACGTCTTTGTTTTGCCGTCTGCGGATTCGGAAATCTGGGCTTTCTTTGCTTCTGCTACGGCTTCAATGGTCAAGTTCTCAGACCGTATGTTACCCGAATTATTGATGGCTGTTGCATTGCCGCCTTCGGAAACAGCTGAAGCTTTAACATTGGAGGCGTATATTGAAGTTCCGTCAATAGCCGTAGCATCGCCTTTTTTAGCAAGCTTTGATTTGTCCTGCTGGTCGAGCATTTGCGCCTTTGATACGGCGGAAGCTTCCAACGAATTTACGCCAAGAGAGGCTGTTTTAATAGCAACGGCACTGCCGTTTGTGGCTTCGGCGCTTGCTTTTATGGAAGATGTTCCGTCTTTGGAAGAGATTTCTTTTTCTACAACGATGGCGTTTGCGTTGCCTTCGGTTGCAGTAGCAACTGCTTCAAGAACGACATTGCCGCCGTAGATGTCAGTAGCCTCTATTGCGTTTGCCAGAGTTTTGCCTGTTGCAATAGCCTTGATTTCGATATCGCCGCCTTTTTCGGATTCTACGTCGAGGATTGTATTGTCCTTACCTTCGCTGTCGTCGTAGGCATAGACTCCCGATTTTCCGCCTTTTATGGTTCCGACTTTTACCGCGCGCGCTTCTCCTTTTTCGGCTACGGCTTCGGCTTCAAGCTTGAAGTTCGCCGCTTCCACTGCGGAGATTTCGGCTTTGTCGGCGTCTATTTTACCGACTTTGGAAACTTCGAAAGTTTCACTCTTTGAAAGGTTGATGTCGCCCGCTTCAAATACCGTTGCATTGCCTTCGGTGGAAACGGCTTTCATCTTGAGGTCAACCGACGACGGGTCTACTTTTATAGAACCCTTGATCGCCTCTTTTTCGTACTTGACGTCGGATTTTACAAAATCCAAGGCTTGGGACAAGTCGGTTATATTCAAGCCGTCTTTGTCCTGAGAAAGGGTGATATCTCCTTTCATTTTGTTTTTGTAAGAGCCGACCCATATGTTCTTGGTTTCGGTCTCGCCGGTTGTTGTTGCGCTTCCCGCGGAACTGCTGTCGGCTACGGCGTACACGCCTGCGGCCGCGCAGAAAAGCGAGAACAATATTGTGCGTCCCGCAATAGAAACGGGAGTTCTATATTTTTCTATTTTCATACTGCCTTTTTTTGTTTGAGGTTCCTCGTTTTTGAAGATTCTTAGGTGCGAATGCAGATTTCGTACCATTTTTTTCAATAGGCAATATGTAGTATTTAGAATACGACTGTCAAACATTTTTTCAAAATTTATTTTGGAACAATTTGAATAATCCAAACTTCTATACTCTATCTCGAAATTCCAAACCAGCTAATCTTAACAAAACCGACTGTTAAATTTATATACTAATATTCTACAAATCAAAATATTAGAGATATAAAATTTAATGTCGTATTCTAAATACGATGAACCAAGACTTAGAAATTTCGAAAAAATTATTGGAGGGCACGGGAGTATCCATTCTCGACGCCGTGCGTTTTGTTAAAAACATTGTAGAGGCAAAACCTTCGCAATTTAAAATGTCGAATGTCCGCTTTTGTGCAAAGGTTGTCAACGTGGGGCTGAGGACTATCCGTCTGACGGAAATGACGTTCGAGTGCGGGTTCTCAATGTATCTCGAGGGCAAGAAGCATTTGCGGCGCGAGTCGCTGCGCGACATCCGCTGTGTGGGGCGCAGGCTGATTCGTTTCAATGCTGATTTTGCGCGGCGCAATTTTTCGGAAATAAAAACCGCCGACTGCGAGCAATGGCTTTGTGCGGCGTTTACCACGCCGTCGCAATTCAACAAGGCGCGGACCATTTTGCATGCTCTGTTCGAGTTCGCTTTGCGCAGGGACTGGTGCGACGTGAATCCGATAAAGCGCATAGAGCGCAGAAAAATTTTCGAGCGGCAAATAGAGCCGCTTTCGCTGGAGGAGTCGCGGCGATTGATAAAGACGGCGCAGTCCGAGAAAAATCCGGCGTGTGTCGCTGCGGTTGCGCTGCTGCTGTATGCGGGAATCCGCCCGCGCGAGTTGTCGCGCCTGCGCTGGCGCGATATCGACTTCGACGAAAATTCAATCACCGTTTCCTCCGAGTGTTCCAAAACCGGCGGCGTGCGTCAGGTGGACATTTGCCCGACGCTCAGGCGCATTCTTTCGGGCGTGCGCTATCTGAGCGCCGACGAGTTTATATGTCCGAACAACTGGACGTTTAGGTGGAGGAAAATTCGCGACCGTTCTGGATTCCGCGGGCAGTGGGTGCAGGATGTATTGCGCCATACATATGCAAGTTTTTACGCAAAACATTTTGCGGACCTTGCGCGCCTGCAGCTGAATATGGGGCACCGCGACGTGTCGTTGCTGCGTTCGCGCTATGTCAATATGCGCGGAATTACCCGCCATGCCGCCGAAAAATTCTTCCGCGCAAACTAACGCCCGAATCTGTGTTTTTTTTGCGGACGTTTCAAAAATGTGCAAAATGCAATGTTTTTTTGTGTGTTGCTTGTGTTTTGCAAATACAATCAAAAACACAACACACACAATTCCGCCGCCGCGCAGAGTCAATAAAATAGGGGTTTCCGTCTCGGAAACCCCTTTAAATCTACAGTACCCGAACAGGGACTCGAACCCTGAACCAATTGATTAAGAGTCAACTGCTCTACCAGTTGAGCTATTCGGGCAATAGCAATTATGGGTGTCTATAAAGCACGTTAGTTCTTGCGATTGCAAGCAAAAAATTAAATTTTTTCGCCTGCTATTTTCCGCGCGCCCAAACGCCCTTTGCAATTTGTGCGTCGGTGCGCCTTTTTTTCGGGCATTTGAATCCTTGCGCTGCGCTTTTAATAGTCGCGCGATTCGAGCTTGAAGTAGGCTTTCGGGTGGGCGCAGACGGGGCAGATTTCGGGGGCGTCTTTGCCCGTCAAAGTGTGCCCGCAGTTGGCGCATTTCCACTTTACGTCTTCGTCTTTTGAGAAAACTTTGCCGTTTTTGATATTGTTCAGCAGCGCCAAATAACGTTCTTCGTGCTCCTTTTCTATTTTTGCGACGCCTTCAAATAGGGTTGCGATGTCGTCGAAGCCTTCTTGGCGCGCATCTTTGGCGAAGGTCGCGTACATGTCGGTCCATTCGTAGTTTTCGCCAGAGGCCGCGTCTTTGAGGTTTTCCTCGGTCGAGGGCATTCCGTCGTGGAGAAGTTTGAACCATATTTTTGCGTGTTCCTTTTCGTTTGCCGCGGTTTCCTCGAAAATCTGGGCTATCTGCACAAAACCTTCCGACTTCGCTTTGGAGGCGTAGTAGGAATATTTGTTGCGCGCCTGCGATTCTCCCGCGAACGCCGCCATTAAGTTCTTTTCCGTTTTTGAACCCTTGAGTTGCATGATGGTTGTCCTTTCGATTTTGTTTTTCCGAAAAAGCAAAACGCTTTCGGCTTTGTTTGCGGAGAAGAAGATATTAGAGTGTAATATTTGGCGTCAAGTAATATTTATAAAATTCTTGCAATTTTTAAAATTATGGTTCAGATTCGCGAAAATGGCACAGGGCGAAGACATATCGATGGCGTTTGAGCGCTTTTGCACTGGGCACGGTTTGAAGAAGACCGTGCAGCGCCGCGTTGTCTTTGAATTCTTCTACGGCGGAGGCATTCACCCCAGCGTGGAGGACGCCTTCAGAAAAATCCGCAAAAAATTGCCGACCATAAAAGAGGAGAGCCTTTACAGGATACTTTCGGACTTTGAAAAATTCGGCTACATCAGGCGGGTGGACGTTCCCGGAATTATCCGCTACGAGCTTGCCTGCCGCCTGCACGGGCACTTTGTATGCACCGAATGCGGCAGGATTGCGGATATCGACAATGTAGACGTGCGCCTGCCCGCCGAGCTTTGCGGCGCTGAAAATATCTGCATTACCGTAAACGGCGTATGTCCGAAATGCGCGGGCAAACGGTCCAAATAGCCGCGCGCAAAAATAACGCGCGGTATTTGTGCGTGTTGTAAAATATTAGTTTTTGTTTTTCGTTTTGCGTATCCGTTTTCCGCGCTTTTTTTGCCGTTTTACAATTTTGTAATTCGGGGCTTTCGGTAAAACAAAATTGTAGCCGTTTAGGGGGGCGTCTGTCGTGCGGATTTTGGCGCTCGTTTTGTATCTTGTTTGTTTTTAATGCGTTGCGCATTGTAGAAAGAGCTGGCACGCATTTTGCTAAAGGAAAGTCAATCCGCCTCAAATGGCGGAGAAAACAAACCGCAAGGCAAAAACTATGAAGAACAAAATAATGGCAATAACAAGCCTGCTCGCATTGGCGGCGGCATCAACGTTTGCGGGGGAATCTCCCGCAAAGGAAATAAATTCGCTTGCCGATATTTCGGTTGTCGGCGACGCGCTGTCGAAATTCTCGGCGTCGGCCTCCGTCGGCTACGAGAGCGAATTCATATTCCGCGGCAAACAGCTTGCGGGGTCGGCGGTGTGCCCGCAGGTTGACGCCTCCTACGACATCGGCGCTGGATTCGGCACTTACGTCGGCTGGTGGGGCTGCTATTCCACGGACGGTTTCGGCTACGGCGAGAACGACCTCTACGCGGGTCTGACGTATTCGGTTGCCGATTTCACGTTCGATTTCGGCTACACCGCCTACACGTATCCCGCAGACGGATCCGTCAACGAGCACGAACTCAAATTCTCCGTCAGCTACGACACTTCCGAGTTTCTCGGCGATTTTGCAATATCGCCGTATGTTGCAGGATATTATAATTTGACATATTCGGGCACAACAATAGAGGCGGGTATTTCCTACTCCGCGCCCATTACAAAATGGATTTTGGGCGACAACTGGGGCAGCATAGACATTGCCGCGTTCGGCGGCTATGCCGACTATATCGGGGGGATGGTTGCCGACAGGGGCGGCTACGCGTACGCCGGATTCAAGGCCGACGCCGTTGTGAAGGTCAACGAATACTGCACCGCATACGCGGGAATAAGGTACGCCTGCAACAACGACGACGACGGCGGCGCAGTCGCCGTGGAGGGGCGCGAAAGCAACGTGTGGTTCGGCACGGGAGTGTCGTTCGGATTCTAAAGAAAACAAAACATTCAAACAGGAGCATATGACAATGAAAAACGAGACAATTTCGACTTCGCCGAAAATGAACAAGAGGGGCTTTCTCAAGACTCTCGGGGTGGGAGCCGCCGCCGTAATGGGCGCGCCCTACGTGATGGCGTCGAGCAAAAAGCCCATCAGGTGGCGTCTGCAAACGTACGCGAGCACGTCTTTGGGGGCGCACGTGATAAAGCCCGCCGTGGAGGCGTTCAATAAGATTGCCGCGGGCGAAATGAGAATCGAGCTGTATTACGCCGACCAGCTCGTGCCCACGAGCGAGCTCTTCAGCGCGCTGCAACAAGGCACTCTCGACTGCGTGCAAAGCGACGACGATTCAATGGGTTCGCCTGCAGACGTTGCGCCGTTTAGCGCGTATTTCCCGCTCGCCACGCGCTATTCGCTCGACGTGCCCGCGCTCTTCAACGAATTCGGCTTGGGCAAAATCTGGGCGGATTCCTACAAGGACGTCAAGAACGTTACATGGCTTAGCTCCGGCTCTTGGGATCCGTGCAACTTCATCACAAAAGAGCCGATTCGCTCTCTTGCCGACATCAAGGGCAAAAAGCTCTACACGTTCCCGACTGCGGGGCGTTTCCTGACGCGCTTCGGCATTGTGCCGATAACGATTCCCGTGGAGGATATCGAAATGGCGCTGCGCACTGGCGAGCTTGACGGCGTTGTATGGTGCGGCATTACCGAGGCGTACACGGTCGGCTGGGCGAACGCCACAAAGTATTTCCTTACGAACAACATTTCGGGTGCCTGGATCGGCTCGTTCTTGGCGAATTCAAAATCCTGGGCGAAAGTTCCGCCGCACCTGCAGGAGCTGTTCAAGGTTTGCATGGATTCGTCGCACTACTACCGCCAATATTGGTACTGGGGCGGCGAGGCGAACCTGCGCGTCAACGGCGGCAAGCTCAAGCTCACCACAATTCCCGAGGCAGAATGGAAATCGGTGGAGGACGAGGCCGTTAAATTCTGGGACGAAATGATAGCAAACGGCACTCCGCGCCAAAAACAGGTTGTGAAAATCTTCCGCGAATACAACGCGATGATGGAAAAGGCTGGTTCGCCGTACCGTTAAACCGAAATCGGCGCGCCTACAAATACGCGTCCGCCGCGGCTCGGGGTTTCTCCCGAAGCCGCGGTCTGCGCGGCGCACTTTTTAACAGTTTTTAATTGTTTTTATGATTATCAGAAGAACGAGATTCGACGACCTCGACGACTGGCTCGATTCCGTCGACTGGGCAAAGGTCAAGGAAAACACGGGCGCGCCCGTGATGAAGCTGATCCGCTTCTACATACGCGGCGTGGGCAGGGTGAGCGAGTTTGTCGGCGAGGGCGCAATGTATCTGCTTTTGGCGATGATGGGCATTCTGTTGTATTCCATCGTTACAAACGCAATGCACAGACCCGTAATCTGGGTTATGGAAATGGCGCAGTTTACAATGGCTGCGTACTACATACTCGGCGGGGCGAGCAGTCTGAAGCACGGCATACACGTGCGAATGGACTTTCTCTACGAGCGCTGGAGGTCGCGCACCAAGGCGATAGTCGACGTGTTCACGGTCTTCTTTCTGCTCTTTTACCTCTATGTGATGGTGAAGGGCGGCTGGGATTCTTCGGCGTTCGCCCTCGAGTTCGACCAACGCAACCACAGCGTTTGGAAGCCGCCGATGGCTCCGATTAAAATAATAATGACCTCGGGAATGGCGCTGATGTTTTTGCAAGCCGTAGCCGAACTTTTAAAGGATTTTTGCAGGTCGATAGGAAGGAAGTATTGATATGAGTGTCTCTCCCGAAATTGTGATTTTGCTGATGTTTTCGTCGCTGATGCTTTTGATGCTCACGGGGCAAAGGGTGTTTGCGGCGATGGGTTTTGTGGGCGTTGCGGCGGCGCTGTTCCTCTGGGGCGACGGCTCTTCGGCGCTCGGGTTCAACGCGGCTATAAAGCTTTTCAACTGGTACCCGATGCTCACGCTGCCTATGTTCGTATTCATGGGCTTTATGCTTTCGGAATCGGGCATTGCCAACGACATGTACTATATGTTCCATGTGTGGATGGGCTCGCTGCGGGGCGGTCTTGCGGTGGGCACGCTGCTTGTGATGGTTCTGATTTCGTGCATGAACGGGCTGAGCGTTGCGGGCATGGCGATAGGCTGCAGCGTTGCGCTTCCCGAGCTGCTGAAGCGCAACTACGACAAGCGAATGATCAGCGGGCTTATCCAAGCGGGCAGTTCGCTGGGCATTTTGATTCCCCCGAGCATTGTGCTTGTCCTCTACGGAATGATTGCCCGCCAACCCGTAAGCCAACTCTGGCTTGCCGGTGTCGGCCCCGGGCTGCTGATGACGCTTCTTTTCTTGGCGTACATTTTAATACGCTGCAGACTCAATCCGAAGATGGGACCGATTCTTCCCGCAAGCGAGCGCAACTTCTCGCTCAGGGAAAAACTGAGGGTATTAAGCGCGGGCATTATTCCTCTGCTTTTGATATTTTCGGTCATAGGCTCGTTTTTCTTCGGATTCACAAGCCTTGTTGAAAGCTCGGCGTTCGGCGCGTTTGCGGCGTTTTTGGTGGCGCTTTTCAGGCGCAGGCTGACTTGGGACATCTTCAGGAAGATTCTGCGCGAGACTCTGGACAATTCCGCAATGTTCATGTGGGTGATGATGGCGGCGCTTGCCTTTGCGGCTGTATTTGACGGGCTCGGCGCGGTGCGCGCCCTCGAGGGGCTCTTCCTCAACGACTGGGGTCTGTCTCCGTGGCAGGTGCTTTTGCTGATGCAACTCTCGTTTGTAATCTTGGGAATATTCCTTGACGATACCGCAATGCTGGTGATTGTCGCCCCGCTTTACATTCCCCTTGTTGTAAAGCTTGGCTTCAACCCGATATGGTTCGGAATACTTTACACAATCACCTGCCAAATTGCGTACATAACGCCGCCGTTCGGGTACAATCTGTTCCTGATGCGCGCGATGTCTCCAAAGAGTATCACAATCAGGGATATTTACGCCTCCATTATTCCGTTCGTCGGGCTGATGCTGCTGGCGCTGGTTCTGATTATGATATTCCCCGACATCGCACTGTGGCTGCCGTCTCTATTCCATACGAAGATGTAGCAAGATGAAAAAGAGCTGGAACATAAATGCGGGCGGAACGACATACAACTTCGGCTCGCTGAAGGAACTCATGGCGAAGGCGTCGCCGCGCCGTTCGGGCGACGAGCTTGCCGGAATTGCCGCCGCCGACTATCAGGAGCGCGTCGCCGCGCAGATGTGTCTTGCCGACGTGCCTCTTGAAATGTTCTTGGAAGAGCCGCTCATTCCCTACGAGGACGACGAAATTACGCGCCTGATTCTCGACAGCCACGACAAGGCGGCGTTTGCGCCGATTTCATCGCTGACTGTCGGCGAATTTCGCGACTGGCTTTTGCGCTACGAGACCGACGGCGGCGTTCTCGAGAGCGTCTGCGCGGGGCTTACGCCCGAGATGGTTGCGGCGGTGTCGAAAATCATGGGCAATCAGGATTTGATATTGGTTGCCTCCAAGCGCAGGGTCGTGACGAAGTTCCGCGACACGCTCGGGCTTGCGGGCAGGTTCTCTTCGCGCCTACAGCCAAACGACCCGTCGGACAATCTCAAGGCGATTGCCGCCTCCATTCTCGACGGGCTGCTTTACGGCAGCGGTGACGCCGTAATAGGCATAAATCCCGCAACCGACAGCGTGCCCGCAATGACCGACATTCTCAAACTTGTGGACGAACTTGTAACCCGCTACGAAATTCCCACGCAATCGTGCGTGCTTTCGCACATAACAAACGCCATTGCCGTGATGGAAAACGGCGGGCCCGTGGATTTGGTTTTCCAGTCGATAGCGGGCACGCAAAAGGCGAACGAAAATTTCGGCATAAACCTTGCAATGCTAAAGGAGGCGCACGAGGCGGCTCTTTCTCTTCACAGGGGAACTGTCGGCGACAACGTGATGTATTTCGAGACGGGGCAGGGGTCGGCGCTGTCCG
>DAVZIV010000015.1:0-12502 GCA_052273125.1 Candidatus Merdousia sp.
CGGCTGGGACGGCCGCTACAACCAGATGCGCCCCGTCGGCGTGTCTGGCATTTGGGAAATTTTCCTGCCGCAGGCGCGCGCTGGGCAGAAGTACAAGTACGAAATTCTCGCCGCCAACAACGGTACCCCGTTTTTGAAAATCGACCCGTACGCCGTCAGCTTTGAAGCCCCCCCGAAGAACGCCTCAATTATATGCACTCTCGGCGGCTACAAGTGGGGCGACGCAAAATGGCTGCGCCGCCGCGCCGCGACGGACTGGTCGAAAAAGCCGATTTCCGTATACGAAGTCCACTTGGGCTCGTGGGCGCGCAACGACGACGGCTCGGAACCGACGTATGTGGGCATTGCGCACAAGCTTGCCGACTACTGCAAAAAAATGAATTTTACGCACGTCGAATTTCTGCCGCTTTCCGAATATCCGTTCCCCGGCTCGTGGGGCTATCAGGTTACGGGCTTCTACGCGCCGACGCACCGCTACGGCACGCCGCGCGACTTTATGGAGATGGTTGATATTTTCCATCAAAACAACATAGGCGTTATTATGGACTGGGTGCCGGCGCACTTCCCGCGCGACGACTTTGCCCTTGCAGGCTACGACGGCTCGTGCCTCTACGAGCACCAAGACCCGCGCCTTGGGGCGAATCCCGACTGGGGCACGCTCTGCTTCAACTACGGACGCCCCGAGGTGTCGAATTTTCTCATGGGCAGCGCGCTCGCGTGGTTCGACCGTTTCCACGTTGACGGACTGCGCGTAGACGCTGTGGCGTCGATGCTGTATCTGAATTTTTCGCGCAGGGACTGGATTCCCAACCGCTACGGCGGCGCGGAAAATCTCGAGGCGATAGACTTTCTAAAGCGCACGACCGACGCCGTCCACAGTTGCTTCAAAGGCTCGCTTATGATTGCCGAGGAAAGCACGACTTTCGAGGGCATAACGCGCCCGACATCGCAGGGCGGTCTTGGGTTCGACCTCAAGTGGAATCTCGGCTGGATGCACGACACTCTCGACTACATGGCGGAAAATCCCGTCAACCGCAAGTACCATCACAACAAGATTACGTTTCCGTCAATGTTCCAGTTTTCGGAAAAGTTCATGCTTGTCTATTCGCACGACGAAGTTGTGCACGGCAAAAGCCCGATGGTCGGCAAGATGGGCTCTTTCGACTGGAACGAAAAACTCGCCAATCTGCGCGCACTCTATGCGTTCATGTGGTTTTGGCCGGGGAAGAAAACGCTTTTCATGGGCGACGAAATTGCCCAAAGCACCGAATGGCGCTACGATTCGTTCATTGACTGGAATCTTTTGAATTTCGACGTGCACAGGGGTGTTCAGGCAGTTGTCCGCGACGCCGCAGGGCTGTATCTTGCCGACGAGTCTCTCGCCGCCAACGATTTCAATCCCGACACGTTCAAGTGGATTAACGCCGACGACGGCAACTACAGCGTCTATTCGTTCCTGCGCTTCGACGAAAACGGGCGTACCGCCTACGCCGTGGTCGGCAATTTCACGCCCGTTGAGCGCGGCGGCTACGGAATTGGGTTGCCGTTTAAGGGCAAGTGGCGCGAGGTTCTCAATACCGACGCCGCCTGCTACTGCGGCTCGGACGCGGGAAACTGCGGCGGCGTAGAGGCGGGCGATATGCCGATGAACGGGCAGCCGTTCGGGGCGCTGCTCACGCTTCCTCCGATGTCCACAATCGTACTGCGCTTCGACGCCCCGCGCCGCCGCGCGGCAAAATCGCAAAAGAAATAATGCCTCGGGCGGGGAAATGCGCCCGAGTTGTCCGCAGGGCGCGCGTTCTGCCGTTTTGAAACGGCTGCCGCGCTCGCGCCTTGAGAACATATTTACTTGTCGCCGGCTTGTTTTTGCCTCAGGCGTGCGCGCCCGCTTTTGCGGCGGGCTTTTAACTTGAGTTTTTTACAAAGAAGTCCATATTTGACGGCGTATTATTATGAGTTTCAACTTAAAGAAGATTTTGAAGTCGCTGTTGTTTTCGACAAACGAGCCGCTGTCCATCAAGGACATTCAGGCGGTCATCGCCCGCTATCACGCCGAATCCGACGCCGCCGAAAAATCGAAACCGTCGGCGGAGACCGTTCCCGAATTCGTGCCCGACGAAGAGCAGGCGGTAATTGAAGACATAATAGCCCAAGTGCCGACCCTGCTGACCGCCACGCAAATCCGCGAGGCGATGGACGCCATAGCCGCCGACCTCGACGAATCGGGCGAAG
Organism: Candidatus Merdousia sp.; assembly: GCA_052273125.1. Lineage (GTDB taxonomy): Bacteria > Verrucomicrobiota > Verrucomicrobiia > Opitutales > Intestinicryptomonadaceae > Merdousia. The sequence goes on from DAVZIV010000015.1 coordinate 2,233, forward strand.
TTTTCCGCCTTGTGCAGAGTTCGTCGGGTTTCAAACTCGTGATTGCAAGGGAATACGCAAACTGGGTACGGCTTTTGCGCAACGACCCGCGCCCGCAGAAACTCTCGCGCGCGGCGCTTGAAACGCTCGCCATTGTGGCGTACCGCCAACCCGTAACCCGCGCCGAAATCGAGGCAATCAGGGGTGTGGGTGCGGATTCGGCAATAACGCGCCTTTCCGAAAAGGATTTGATTTTCATCAGCGGCAGGGCAGACCTCCCGGGCCGCCCGATACAGTATTCAACAACGCAGAATTTTCTCGATTTCATCGGGGTGAATTCGCTCGACGAACTGCCGTCTTCCGACGTGCTCAGCCCCAACCAAATTTCGGAATGGATACGCAGGGCAAGCGCGCCCGCGCCGAAGGATTCGGATGTGGGGCTTCCCGAAGAGCCTGATTCTTCCGAAGCTCCGCAGACTGCAGCCCCTTCGGCGGACGCCCCCGCAGAATTTGCGCAGACAGCCGGCGGCGCTTCGGCGCGGGACATTCCCGAGGCTTCGGCTTCCGACGCGGACGCCGCAACCGAAACGGCCGCGCCCGACTTGCCCGAAGATTCCGGCGGCGGCAATCCTACCTTTTAATTTTTCTAAAGCAGACAGGAAAACAAAGTGGATACTTACAGAAAAGAAATAGATTCCATAGATACCCAGATTCTTGACCTTCTCGCGAAGCGCATAGCCTGCGCCAAGGAAATAGGCCGCATAAAAAGCGACATGGGCGAAGACATCTACGTACCCAGCCGCGAAAAGCTCATCTTCGACGCGCTGGACAAAAAAAATGCGGGCAAAATTTCACAGACTTCGCTGCATGCAATCTACAGGGAAATCATATCGGCGTCCATTTCGGCGGAGAAAAAACTCACCGTTGCCTATCTCGGGCCCAAGGCCACTTTCACGAATCAGGCGGCGCTTAAAAATTTCGGCTCGAGCGTCAACTACGCGCCCACGCCGTCCATTCCCGATGTCTTTCTTGCCGTCAAGGCGGGCGACGCCGACTACGGCGTAATTCCCATTGAAAACTCCACAGAGGGCGCCGTTTTGCACTCTATGGATATGCTTGCCGAAACGGCGCTTACCATTGTCGGGCAGATTTACCAGCCCATAGAGCACTGCCTGCTTTCGCGAGGCAGTCTCGAGACTATCCGCAAGGTCTGCTCAAAGGATCAGGCAATAGGGCAGTGCAGGGGCTGGCTGCACCGCAACCTCTCCACCGCGCTTCTCGAGCCCGTCGACAGCACCGCGACGGCGGTGAAAATGGCGGCGGAAAATCCCGAAATTGCGGCAATAGCAAGCGAAGTTGCCTCTTCGTGCTACGGCGTTCCGATTCTCGAAAAGTCGATTCAGGATTTGAAGGACAACCAGACGCGCTTCTTGGTAATCGGCACAAAGCCCAACAAAATCACGGCGGGCGTCAGATACAGAACAAGCATTGTCGTTTCAATAAACGACCGCCCCGGCGCGCTCGGCGAAGTCATATCGCCGTTTGAAAAGGCGGGGATAAACCTTTTGCGGATAGAGTCGCGCCCGTCGCACAAAAAGGCGTGGGACTATTATTTCTTTATAGACTTCGAGGGACATTGGGAGTCCGACAGCGTTCGCGAGGTCGCCTCCTACCTGAAGTATTCCGTGCCCATGCTAAAGTGGCTGGGCAGCTATCCGATGTGAGGCGCGCGGCGGTATGTCCGTGAAGATAAAAATACGCGCCGTTCCCAACGCCCCCAAAAGCGAATGCGCGGGCGAGTACGGCGACACGCTCAAGATAAAACTTGCCGCCCCCGCGCTCGACGGCAAGGCGAACGCCGAATTGGTAAAATTTATCTCTAAAAAGTTGAAAATATCAAAAGGCAATATTCAGATTGCCTGCGGCGAAACTTCGCGCGACAAGCTTGTTGAAATTTTCGACTGCCCGCGGGCGCGCGAAATGCTGCTTGAGTAGAATCGGGGAAGGGGTGTCTGCTATGAGGGATTTTTGCGACTGTTTCGGCGTGTACGTGCACGTGCCGTTCTGCGCCAAGCCGTGCGGGTATTGCCGCTTTTACAAAAGAATTCCCGCTGGGGGAGATTTGGATTTTTACCTCGACACGCTCGAACGCGAAGTCTCGGCGTTTGAAAATTCGCCGAATTTTTTGCGACGCCCCGACACCGTGTTTTTCGGCGGCGGCACGCCCTCGATTTTTTCTCCGGTTCAGATTGACCGCATTGGCGCGATTTTTGAGAAGCTCGCTCCCGAGCTGGAATGGACGGTCGAGGTGTCGCCGTCTTCAATCACGCGCGAAAAGCTCGAGCGCTTCAAGTCAATAGGCGTTTCGCGCATTTCTCTCGGAGTGCAGAGCTTTTCGGAAAAGACGCTAAGGAGCCTCTCCCGCGCCCATTCGCTCGACGAGACGCTCCGCGCCGTGGACGCGGTTGCCCAGTGCAATTTTCGGCATTTTTCAATCGACTTGATTTTCGGCGCGCAGGGGCAGAGAGCCGAAGAGTTCGAGGCGGATTTGCGCCGCGCATCGGCTTTGCCAGTAGACCACATCAGCGCGTACTGTCTGGAATTTGAAAGCGGCACGTCTTCATGCGCGGGGCAAAAGCCCGACGACTGGCTGCGCAAAAATTCCTCGGACGCCGAACTGTTCGAGCTTGCAATGAAAGTGCTGCCAGAGTGCGGCTTTGCCCAGTACGAAATTTCAAACTATGCGCGCAGCGAACAAGACAGGTGCATTCACAATGTCTGCACGTGGAATATGGCGTCTTGGCTCGGGTTCGGCTTTGCCGCGGCGTCGCAGTTTTGCGGGCGGAGGTTCAGAAACAATCCGTCTATCAAGCGCTGGGCGGACGGCGTGAAATCGGGCGTCGCCGACATCGTTGACATTGTGGATTTGGACGGCGACGAAATGCTTTCAAGCGCGCTGATATTCGGGCTTAGAATGAATCGCGGCGTAGACTTTGAATCGCTGAAAAGGCGTTTTCCCGCGGCGGATTTTTCGCGCTATGAAACGCCGATAAAAATGCTTGTTGAAGAGGGGCTGCTCGAGCGGAGCTTCGGGCGGCTGTCTCTTACGCAAAAAGGGCGCCTGTATGCCGATTCAGTGGCAGTGGAGCTTCTCTGAGCGTTTGTTGTTCGGTACTTGTGTTATGTGGATAGGGCGCGAAAATGCGTCTCTGCGGTGTTTTGTACGCAAAAAAAAGTTCGGAAGTTTTTATCCGCCGAACCCTTTTTCATGAAGCGTTTTTTTGCTACTTGACGGTAATCGGTATTACGACTTCCTTGAAGCCGAAGCCGTTTACGAAGAGCGAGCCGTTGCCTCTTGCTCCAGCCTTGACGGGTATGTTAACCGAGCGGCTGCCTGCGGGCACTACAACATCGTCCATTATGATTGAGCTGGGGACGTTTGTCTTTACGTCGATTACGTAGCCCTGCGCGGGGGCTTTGAAGCCGATGTTGAAGGTGAGAGTTGCGGTTTCGCCGCTGCGCAGTTCGAGAGCCGTGGGGGAGACAAGCATTACGGCGTCGTCAACGCGGAAATCGCCGACGGGAATTTTCTTGTCCGTCGAGGCGAGCTCAACCTTGTGCATCTTGCCCGATTCCACCGCGGGAATCGTGAAGATGAGCGTGCTGTCGGAAATGTATTCCGTTTGTGCGGCAACACCGCCCACAAGAACGCTGTCGTCCTGCGTGAAGCCCCTGCCCAAGAGCGTTATTTTGGAGCCTACGTTGCCCCTTGTAGATTCCATATTGACGACGTATTTCGATTCCGTATTGAGCTCGTAGACCTGCGAGCTTTTGAGAGTGCGCGCGGTGGGCATTTTGCTGGCGACTTTGTTGAGGTCGTAGTCGAACTGGAAATAGTACTTGGCGCTTGTTCTGCCCTGCGGCATAACGTAGTCGTACTGGTAGACGCCGTCGCCGACGTAGCGCATGGGGTGAACCTGCGCGTCTATGACGATGTACGGCTTGAACGATTTCGATTTCACGTCGCCGTCGTTGAGGTCTACTTTCATCGAGAGCGTGTAGGTTCTCGAGGGGTTTACGGGGACGGCCTCGGGCGTGATGTTTTCCACCGACGAGCATGCGCCGAAGAGTGCCGTTGCCAATACCGATACAAAGATTCTAAATTTTGCGTTCATAGCGTTTTATTTTAATTCGACTACAAGTATAAACAACACCCGCGCATTGCAAGTTTTTTTCTGTGCGCCCGCCCGTTTTTTATTCGGTGGTCTTCCCGTTTTCGGGGGCGCCGCCGAGCGCCCTGACAAGTTCGACCGCCGCCCGCAGGCGCTCCGCCGCCGCGTCCTCAAGGGCGAGCTTTGCCGAAAGGGCGGCTCTGTTTGCCTCGCAGAGCTGGAAGAAGTCGGCAACGCCCTCTTCGTACTGGATTTTTACTATGCTTTCGGCGTTTTGCGCTGCCTGCGCCATTGCGGAGATTTCCGCGTATCTGCGCCTTGAAAGCGACGTTTTTGCGAGGGCGTCTTCCGTTTCGCGCACGGCGTTGAGCACTGCCGATTTGTAGTCTTCAAGGCACTGTTTGTGTTTTGCCAAAGCCACGCGCTTTTGGGCGCATAGTCTGCCCGCCTGAAAAATCGGAACATAAATTTGCGGGCTTACACCCCACGCGAAGGAGTTTGAATTAAGCAGTTTTGAAAAAGCCGTAGATTCCGTGCCGAGCGAGCTTGTTATGGAAATTGTGGGGAAGAACGCCGCCTGCGCCGCGCCTATGCGGTAGTTCGCCGCGCGCACTTGGCGTTCGGCGGCGGCTATGTCGGCGCGCCTTTCAAGCAGAGCCGACGGCACTGCGGCGGGTATTTGCGGGGATTTGAATCCCGATTTTTGAGGCGGCATTTCGAGCTTCGCGGGAACCGTCCCCAAAAGGGCGGCAAGAATGTTTTTCACGGCGGCTTTTTTCTGGGCGATATCCGTGAGTCTCGACATTGCCGAATACTGCTGCGCTTTCGCGCGCTCGGCGTCCGCCTGCGACGCCGACTGCATTTCGACTTTGTCGAGAACAAAGCGCGTTTGTGCCTTGAAAATCTCTACGGTTTTTTCGAGAATCTTCTCCTGATTCTGGAGCTGCCTGTAGGTGAAGTAGAGCGCCGCCGTCTTCGTGCGCAGGGCAAGCAGCGCGTTTTGGTACTGCAGCTCGACAGACTGCGCCTCGGCGCGCGACGCTTCAAGCGTGCTGCGGATTTTGCCGAATAGGTCGGTGTCCCAAGTCAGCGTTGCGCCTACTGCCCAGTCTTCAAAGCGCGAGCCAAGCGGCGTGAAGAGCGAGCGGTTGCCGAATTCGCTTTTGAAGTAGTCGGCGCCCGCGCCCGCGTGGGGGAAGAGCGCCGAGCGCGTCATAAGGGCGTGTTCGGCTGCCTGTTCGCTCTTGTACAGAAGCGATTTCACGTCGGGGTTGTTTTCGGCGCAGAGAACCATGAATCGGGAGAGCGTGTCGTCTGCGAACATAGCCCACCAGTCGCCGCGTTCGTCCGTGTCGCGAGGCGATGCCTTCTTCCATTCGTCGGGGGCGTTTTCAAAATTTTCAAAATCGACCGCGGCGCGTATTTGCTCCGACTGCGCGGGGCTTTGGTAGTCGGGGTTCATCATGCACCCCGCCAGCGCGGCGGCAGCGGCAAATAGTATTGTGCTAAAAAATGTCTTCATGTGATAATTGTTATTGTCGGGAATCGGCATTTGTCTTAGCCTTGAAATTGCGCCTGATTGCGTTGAAGAAAACAGGCGTAAACAGAAGTCCCGCCGCCGTGACTCCGAGCATTCCGAAGAACACGGGCGTACCCAGCGCGTTGCGCAGCTCCGAGCCCGTGCCGTCGGCAAGCACCAGCGGCAGTACCCCCAAGATGAACGCCATGGAAGTCATTATTATCGGGCGGAGTCTGTTGCGCGCGGCGTTCGACACCGCCGAGGCGCACTCTTCGCCGCCCTCCTGCCTCTGCTTGGCAAATTCGACAATCAGAATTGCGTTTTTGCACGCAAGCCCTATGAGGACGATGAACCCTACTTGGGTGAGCACGTTCACGTCAAGCCCCATCGCTTCGACGCCGAGCACCGAAAACAGAAGCACGAGCGGCACAATGAGAATTACCGAAAGCGGCAGGCGCCAGCTCTCGTAGAGGGCGGCGAGAATCAGGAACACGAACGCCACGCACAGCGCGAAAGTCGCCATTGCGCCGCCTTCGCCGACGCGTTTTTCCTCGAACGCCAAATCCGTCCATTCCAACCCCAAGCCCGATTCCAGATTTTCGGCTGCCTTTTCTATTGCGGACATCGCGCCGCCCGTTGAGTGTCCCGCGGCAACGTTGCCCATAATTTCGGCGGCGGGATAGAGGTTGTATCTTGTTATGACTTCGGGCCCGAGCGTGCGGGAGAGTTTTGCGATGCTGCCCAGTTGAACCGACGCGCCCGTGCGGGTGGGCACGCGCAGTTTGAGTATGCTGCTTTCGTCCGTCCTGTACCGGCTTTCCGCCTGGGCGACAACGCGGTAGGCGCGGTTGAGAATGTTGAAGTCGTTTATGTAGACAGAGCCGAGGTTGAAGCTCATTGCGTTGAATGCCGACGAAACGTCGACGCCCATTCTCTGCGCCTGTTCCCTGTCTATGATTGTCTTTATGCGCGGGCTTGAAATGGAGAACATTGTAAGCGCGGTGGAAATTCCCGCGTCTTTGTCGGCGGCGGCAACAAGCTCTTTTATGTTTTTGTCGAGCGCGGCAAGCCCCTTTGCTCCCTTGTCCTGAATATAGCCTTTGAAGTCGCCCCCCATGCCGATGCCGGATACGACGGGCGGCTTGACCGCGAAGAACTGCGCTTCGGGAATTTCGCGCTCGAAGGCGTCCATAAGGCGCGCAATGGAATTGTCAAGGGGTATGTTTTCGGCAACGCGGCTCTCCTTGCTTTTTAGCTGAATGAACATCGTCGCCCCGTTTGACATTCTGCCCAAGTTGGCGATGTTTAGCCCCGCGAGCGACATATATTTTTGCGCTTCGGGAAGCGTTTTGCCCACGACTTCCTCGGCGCGCTTCATCACCGCCGACGTGCGCTCGAGCGTGGCGCCGTCGGGGAGCTGGGCGGTTATGTAGAAGTAGCATGTGTCCTGCGCGGGAATAAATCCCCTGTTTGCCGATTTGAACGCAAAGTAGCCCCAGCCCAGCAGCGCCGCGTAGAGCACCAAAATAATAGGCGTGAATTTAAGTGATTTCTTCACGAATGCGCCGTAGACGTCGGCGGTTTTCTCAAACGCCGCATTGAACGCCGAAAAGAATTTTCCGAAGACGAAATTGTAGACGCGCGTGAACAAGTCGGGCCTCGAAGTCGGGCGCATGAATATTGCCGCGAGCGCGGGCGTGAGCGTCAGCGACACAGCGCCCGATATTGCAGTCGATGCGGCTATTGTGAGGGCGAACTGCCTGTAGAATTCGCCCGTTATGCCGCGCACGAAAGCCGTCGGCACGAACACCGCCGCAAGCACGAGCACAATGGCGACCACCGCGCCCGAAACCTGCGCCATTGCCTTCTTCGTGGCGGCAATGCTGTCGCTTCCGCCGCGCATATTGCGCTCGACGTTTTCCACCACCACAATGGCGTCGTCAACGACAATCCCGATGGCGAGCACAAGCCCGAAGAGCGTTAGGTTGTTTATTGTGAAGCCGAAGACCGACATGAAAAAGAACGTGCCGATTAGCGAAATCGGGATTGCAAAAAGCGGAATGACCGCCGCTTTCCAGTTCTGCAAAAACAGCATCATAACAAGCACGACAAGCACGGTTGCCTCCAAGATGGTGCGGAAAACCGCCTTGATGGAGTCTGCAATGTAGACGGTGTTGTCCATGCCAACGTCGTAGTCGATCCCCTGCGGGAAGGCGCTTTTCATTTCGGCGAGAAGTTTGAGCACGTCGCCCGCGGTGTTGGAGGCGTTCGAGCCTGGGGTTTGGTAGACGAGCAGCGCGACGGCGTCGCCGCCCCTGTAGAACGCGGCGTTAGTGTACGAATACGCGCCGAGCTGCGTGCGGGCAACGTCCTTTAATTTCACGATTCTGCCGTCGGGAAATTTTCTGACGACTATTTCGCCGAATTCGCCGGCGGTCGAGAGTTTGCCCTTGGTTTCTATCGGCAGCTCGAACGCGGCGCAGTTGTCGGCAACGGGCGACTGGTTGAGCTTGCCCGCGGCAACCTGTTTGTTTTGCGCGCGTATTGCCGCGTAGATTTCGGCGGGCGCTATTGCGAGGTCTGCGAGCTTGTCGGGATCGAGCCACACGCGCATGCTGTATTCGCGCGAGCCGTACGCGACTATGTCGCCGACGCCGTTTACGCGCAGGAGCTTGTCGCGCATTTGCGTGAGGTAGTAGTTGGTTATGTAGGCGGTGTCGCGCGACTTGTCCGGCGAATATATCGCAATGCCCAGCAGCAGGCTCGGCGAGCGTTTCGACACGCGCACGCCTATGCTTTTGACCTCTTCGGGCAGGACGGGCTTTGCAGTCTCGACGCGGTTTTGCACGAGGACCTGCGCCGAGTTGATGTCGGTTCCAAGCTCGAAGGCTATTTCTATGCTTGCCGTTCCGTCGGAGTTGCAGCGGCTTGTCATGTACATCATATTTTCCACGCCGTTGATTTCCTGTTCAATGGGCGTGATGACGTTTTCCATCAGCACTTCCGGGGAAGCCCCGGGGTAGGCGGCATCGACGGCGATTGTCGGGGGAACGATGTCGGGATACTGCGAAATCGGCAGGCGCGAAAATCCTATCGCGCCGAGCATTACGATAAGCACGGAGACAACCGTGGCGAAAATCGGCCTGTCTATGAAAAAGTCGCAAAATCTTTTCATATTTCAAAATGACAAATTTTATTTTTGTTCGGCGGCTGCCGCCTGCGTCTGCGGGGCGACTTTTGCGCCCGCCTTCGCGCGCTGGATTCCCTTCACGATTACGCGCGAATCCTTGCCTAGCGCGCCCCCGACAACGCGCAGCGCGCCGACTTTTGCGCCCAATACAACGGGGACTTCTCTCACGGTGTCGGTTTTGTCCACAACGTAGACGAACCTGCCGGTCATATCCGTTCCTATTGCGTCTTCGGGAATCAAAAGCGCGTTCTTTTGTACGCCCTCCAAGACGGTCAAATCTCCGTACGCGCCCGAGAGCAGGGCGGCGTCGGGATTGTCGGCTTCGGCGTAGAGCAGCAGAGACGCCGTAGTTGCGCCCAATGCGTTGTCGTAGTAGCGCAGGGTTGCCTTTATTTTTTTTGAATCGCCCTTTGCGCAAAATTCGGCGGATGCGCCAGCGCCGTTGTCGATTGCCTCAAAGAGCCCCGCGTCGCGGTAGCGGAGAACGTCCGCGCCGCCGAGCTCGTAGTAGATTTTCATTTTCGACGAATCCACAACGGTCGCAAGGTTCGTTGCGTGGGCGGCAATCAGGTTGCCCTCGTCCACGAGCGTCTCGCCAAGCGTTCCCGAAACGGGGGCGGTGATGCGCGTGTACTGCATATTAAGCCGCGCGTTTTGTTCGGCCGCCTTCGCCTCGAGAAGCTTCGACTGCGCCAGCAGCAATGCGGTTTCGCGCGTCTGGTAGCCCTCTGTTGAAATTGCGTTTTTCCTCAGCAGCCCGCGCGCGCGTTCGGCGTTGCTTTGGGCAAGCTGCAGGTTGCTTTCCGCCGCCTTTACGGCGGCCTGCGCTGCGGCGAGGGCAGCGGCATAGGGGCGGTCGTCTATCCTGAAGAGCAGGTCTCCTTTTTTTACTTTTGCGCCTCTGGGGAAGACGACTTTTTCGAGATATCCGCCTATTCTCGCGCGAACCTGCGTCTGCGCGTTTGCAACCGCCTTTGCCGAATACGTGTTTTTAATTTCCACGTCGGCGACCGCGGGTGTAGCGACTATGACTGTGGGGATTTTTGCGGCGGGCTTTTCCTGCGCCTTTTTTGCGCAGCCGAAAAGTGAGGCGCAGGCGAGCGTTGCGATAAAAATGCTTAAATATTGTATTTTCATATCTAAACCTATGAGAGTGTTTTCTTTAGAACCTTGTCGAGGGATTTTTCCAGAATCGAAAATTCGTCGCCGCCGAATTTTTTCCACGAATGGAGCTTCATTACCGTATCCGAAGCTCCCGAATACGTGCGGACGCTCGCCCAAAGCGAATGGGCGAAAACTATCGCCATATCGTCGGCGAGGGGTCTTTTTGCCGCGGTTTTTAGCAGCCTTGCTATGAACTCGACGGGCTTGCCGTAGAACGCAGCATATGCGGGTTTGAAATATTCCGAC
>DAVZIV010000016.1:0-12391 GCA_052273125.1 Candidatus Merdousia sp.
CCCGCTTCTTCGATGCGCTTGTTGTTCTGCTCGAACTCCCAGCCGTCGACCTGTTCGCCCCAGAAGTAGTCGGAGTCTCCGGTGTCGACCACCTTGACTTTGCGCAGCATTCTGGAGATGATAACTTCAATGTGCTTGTCGTTAATTGTGACGCCCTGCGAGCGGTAAACTTTCTGGATTTCGCACAAAATGTGTTCCTGAACGGCTTCCTTGCCCTTGATTTCGAGGATTTCCTTCGGGTCGAGACCGCCGTCTGTGAGGGACTGTCCGACTTCCACGGGTTCGCCGTCCTGAACGACAATGCGCTTTGTCATGGGGATCTGGTACTTGTCGAGCACGTCGCCCTTTTCGTTCCTGATCTCTATGCACTTTTTCTTGCGCACTGTTTTGCCTTCGTGGACGATACCTGCAACTCTCGCCAATTCGGCTGCGTCCTTCGGGCGGCGGGCTTCAAAGAGCTCGGCGACGCGCGGCAGACCGCCGGTGATGTCCTGAGTTTTGGCGGCAGAACGCGGGGTCTTTGCAATGACCATACCCGAGACAATCTTCTGCCCGTTTTCTACGCTGACCTGCGCGCCTGTGGGAATTTTGAAAATGCCCACGGGGTGTTCCTTTGTGGAGGAATTCCAAACTTCGATACGCGGGTCGAGATCTTCCTTGTGGTCGGTAATGACTATGGTACTTCTGCCCGTTGCCGCATCGAAATCTTCGCGGAAGGTAATACCGTCAATCATATCGACGTACTTTACAACGCCTTCCTTATCGGAAAGAATCGGAACGCTGTGCGGATCCCAACGGGCGATGAGCTGACCCTGTTTTACGGAGTCGCCGTCGTTGACGGAAATCATTGCGCCCTGCACAATCTTGAAATTTTCAAGCTCCTTGTTTTCGTCGTCGAGAAGTCTGATGACGCCCGTTTTGTTGAGCACGACGTTCGTCGTGGCGGGCTTGCCCGTGGCGGGGTCTTGGTATGTGAGCTGAACGCTTCTCAAGCCCTCGTAGCGGATTTTGCCCGAGTGCTTTACCTTGATTTCAGGCGCTTTGACAGCCTGAGCAACACCGCCGACGTGGAAGGTTCTCATTGTCAGCTGCGTACCGGGCTCGCCGATGGACTGCGCCGCGATAATGCCGACTGCCGTGCCGCGTTCTACCAACTTCTGCGTAGACGGGTCTATGCCGTATGCGCGAGCGGAAATGGAGTTGCGGCGAAGGTGTGTAATGGGACTCATTACCTTGACCGCCGTAATGCCGACAAAATCGATTCTTGCGGCGGCTTCTTCGGTGATGAGTTCGCCCGCCTTGACGATGAACTTCGAGGGATCCATCGGGTCGGTGATGTCTTCGCTTGCGCAGCGACCGATAATTCTGTCCTTCAACGGCACTATTTCGTCGTCGCCGTCGTAGATGGGGCGCTTTGTGATGCCCGTGCGGCTCATGTCGTCGTCTTCGGCAATGATCACGTCCATTGCAACGTCGCAGAGCTTTCTCGTCATGTAGCCTGCGTCTGCGGTCTTAAGAGCCGTGTCCGCCAAACCTTTGCGCGCGCCGTGCGTTGAAATGAAGTATTCGTGGACGCTCAAGCCTTCGCGGAAGGAAGAAAGAATCGGGCGTTCGATAATTTCGCCGTTGGGCTTGGCCATCAAACCGCGCGCGCCGCACAACTGGCGAACCTGCGCCTTGTTGCCACGGGCACCCGAATCCATCAATACGTAAACGGGGTTGAGGTGCTGGCGGCCGAAAGTCTTTTCGGGAACTTTCTTGAGGTTCTCAAATGCGTATTTTGCAATTTCCTCGGTAGCGACGTTCCAAATATCGATAACCTTGTTGGAGCGCTCGCCCTTGGTGATTGTACCCATGCTGTACTCGTTTTCCACAGCCTTGATTTTGGCTCGGGCGGAGGCGATGATTTCCTTCTTTTCGGCGGGAATGTTCATGTCGCCGATACCGATTGATATGCCCGCCAGCGTAGCCGTGCGGAAGCCGAGAGCCTTCATTCTGTCGAGAACCGGAGCGCTGTCGCGGCCGCAGATATTAAAGGTATCCAGAATCAATTCGGAGAGCTTGCCCTTTGAAACGAGATTGTTGACGAATCCCATTTTTTCGGGCCAAATTGTATTGAATATCACGCGGCCCGGGGTCGTTCTGATAATCTTTTTTGTGGCGTCGCCGTGGATTGTCTCCTTGCCGTAGTCGGGGTTGACGTAGTCGATCCAGTCGTGCCAGTGGAGCATGCCTTCGGAGTGGGCGCCCAAAACTTCGCGCAGCGAGCCCAACAGGGGAACTCTGTCGCCCTTTTCCTTTTTGAGGCTGGGTTCATATGTGAGGAAGTACACGCCCAAAATGATATCCTGAGAGGGCGTCAAAATAGGCTTGCCCGAAGAGGGCGAGAAAATGTTGTTGCTTGCCAGCATCAAAAGCTTAGCTTCCATTATCGCCTCTATTGAAAGCGGAACGTGGACAGCCATCTGGTCTCCGTCGAAGTCGGCATTGTACGCCGCGCAAACCAACGGGTGCAGACGGATTGCGTCGCCTTCGATGAGAACGGGCTCGAACGCCTGAATGGAAAGTCTGTGAAGCGTGGGCGCGCGGTTGAGCATTACGGGGTGTCCCTTTGTAACCTCTTCCAAAATATCCCAAACTTCGGGCGATTTCTTTTCAATCATCTTTCTGGCGCTGCGGACAGTGTGGACAAAGCCGAGTTCCTTGAGGCGGCGAATGATGAACGGCTCGAAAAGTGTCAGCGCCATTTTCTTGGGCAGACCGCACTGGTTGAGCTTGAGATCCGGCCCGATGACGATAACCGAACGGCCGGAATAGTCTACGCGCTTGCCGAGCAAGTTTTGGCGGAATCTGCCCTGCTTGCCCTTGAGCATGCTCGAGATGCTCTTGAGCTCGCGATTGCCTGCGCCCGTTACGGGGCGGCCGTGGCGGCCGTTGTCGAAAAGCGCGTCTACGGACTCCTGCAACATTCTCATTTCGTTGTGGAGAATTACATCGGGAGTCTTCATCGCCTTCAAAGACTTGAGGCGGTTGTTGCGGTTGATTACCCTGCGGTAGAGGTCGTTGAGGTCGCTAGTGGCGAATCTGCCGCCTTCCAACGGAACCAACGGGCGCAAATCCGGCGGAATTACGGGGAGAACCGTAAGAATCATCCACTCGGGGCGCGAGTTGCTCTGAATAAAGCCCTGAACGAGCTTCAAACGCTTTGAAAGCTTGTTTTTAATCTGCTTTGAGCGAGTGACCTTCATCTGCTCGACAAGCTCGTTTTCAAGCTTGCCCAAATCGATAGCCTGAAGCATATCGTAGATTGCCTCCGCGCCCATCTTTGCAACAAATTCCAAGTTGGCGTCTTTTGCGTTGCGGTATTCCTCTTCGGTGAGGAACTGGCCGTTTTCAAAAGAGGTGTCCATCTTGTCGAGAACTACGTATCTTTCGTAATAGATGACCGCCTCCAGCTGCTTGGAAGTCATATCCAGCATCAAGCCCAGACGGCTGGGAAGGCTCTTGAGGAACCAAATGTGCGCAACGGGAACGGCAAGGACAATGTGCCCCATGCGTTCGCGGCGGACGCGGCTTGTGGTAACTTCAACGCCGCAACGGTCGCAAACCGTGCCTTTGAATCTGATTCTTTTGTACTTGCCGCAGGCGCATTCGTAGTCGCGCACGGGGCCGAAAATCTTTTGGCAGAACAAGCCGCCGACTTCGGGCTTGAACGTTCTGTAATTGATGGTTTCTGGATTTTTTACTTCGCCGTGAGACCACTGCAAAATGGTTTCGGGAGAGGCGAGGCCAATAGAGACGCAATCAAATTTCTTGTCGCTGTCAAAGCCCAAGGTTTCTCTTGCTTTGTTCGTATTGATATTTTCTTCCATAAAAATTCCTGTGCGTGCGGTTTACTCGCTTTCCTTGTTGAGGAGGTTTTCTTCGGGACGTTCCTTGTCTATGAGTTTGACGTCCAAGCCCAGCGCCTGAATTTCCTTGACCAAGACATTGAACGACTGCGGTGTACCCGCCTGCAACGAACCGTCGCCCTTGACGAGCTGTTCGTAGATGCGCGTTCTGCCCTGCAAGTCGTCGGACTTGACCGTGAGCAATTCCTGCAAGACATATGCGGCACCGTAAGCTTCGAGAGCCCAAACTTCCATTTCGCCGAAGCGCTGGCCGCCGTATTGCGCCTTGCCGCCCAAGGGCTGCTGCGTAATCAAGCTGTACGGGCCGACTGCGCGTGCGTGAATCTTGTCGGCAACAAGGTGGTTGAGCTTCATCATGTAGATGTAGCCGACAACAACGTCCTGGTCGAAGTATTCGCCCGTGAGACCGTCGAGAAGGCGAACCTTGCCGCTTTCGGGCATTCCCGACTGCACCAAGTATTCGCGGATGTTCTTTTCGCTGATACCGTCGAAAATCGGGGTTGCAACTTTTATGCCGAGCTTTTTGCATGCCCAGCCCAAGTGCGTTTCCAAAACCTGACCGACGTTCATTCGCGAGGGAACGCCCATGGGGTTTAGGCAGATTTCGACTGCCGTGCCGTCGGGCAGATAGGGCATGTCTTCTTCGCGGACGATTCTTGCAACGATACCCTTGTTGCCGTGGCGTCCCGCCATTTTGTCGCCGACTTGAATCTTGCGCTTTATGGCGATGTAGACCTTGACGGAGCGGATTACATTGTTCTCGCTGGAGATGCCGCTTTCGGCGGAGTAGAGCTGGCGATCTTTTTCGTTGTCTATTTCCGCGAATTTCGACCTGTACTTTTCGACAATGTTCATTATCTTGTTGCGCACGGGCGAAGCCTCTATGGAAATCTGGTTCGGAACTGAAGCCAAACTTCTCAGAAGCGTCTTTGTGATTTTTCTGTTCTGCGGAATGATGACCTCGCCGGTTTCCGAATTGCGGACATCGAGCGGGATTTTTTCGCCCAAGAGAATATTGGAGAGTTCCTCCGTGAGTTGGGCGTGCAAATTCTTGGTATCGTTGCGATACTTTTCGTTGATTTTTCTGATTCTGCGGCGCTTGTCGCTGGGGTTCTGTTTTTCGGCTTCGTGTTCGGCCTTTCTGTTGACCTTAACGTCCATTACAATACCCTTGACGCCCGAGGGAACGGTCAACGAGGAATCCTTAACATCGGAGGCCTTTTCGCCGAAAATTGCCCTCAAAAGCTTTTCTTCGGGAGCAAGTTCCGTTTCGCTCTTCGGGGTGATTTTACCAACGAGAATGTCGCCGGGCTTGACTTCCGCGCCCACTCTGATTACGCCCTCGGCGTCGAGATTTTTGAGAGCCTCTTCGCCGACGTTGGGAATGTCGCGCGTGATTTCCTCCATGCCGAGCTTTGTGTCGCGCGCGGTACATTCGTAGTCTTCAATGTGGATTGACGTAAAGACGTCGTTTTTGATGAGCTTTTCCGAAAGCAGAATGGCGTCTTCAAAGTTGTAGCCGTTCCACGGCATGAATGCAACAAGTACGTTTTTGCCCAAGGCCAATTCGCCGTCTTCTGTGGCTGCGCCGTCGGCTATAACCGTGCCTTCCTGAACGAACTGCCCCTTCTTGACGACAGGCTTCTGCGTGAAGCATGTGCAGTTGTTGGAACGCATAAATTTGCGCAATTCGTATACGTACACGCCTTTGGATTCGTCCGTCTTGTACTTGTCTGCACCTTTTTTGGAGGGCATTTCGCCGTCGGAAGTTACTATCACGCGCTTTGCGTCTACGCTTGCAACCTTGCCCTTGGACTTTGAAAGGACAACCGTTTTGGAGTCTTTTGCAACGTTGCCTTCAATGCCAGTGCCCACGAACGGAGCCTGAGTCTTCAGCAGAGGCACGCCCTGACGTTGCATGTTCGCACCCATCAATGCGCGGTTTGCGTCGTCGTGTTCCAAGAACGGAATCAATCCTGCCGCAACGGAGACCAGCTGCTTGGGCGAAACGTCCATGTAGTCGACTTCCGTGGGGTCAACTTCGCTAACTTCGTCGAAGCGTCTTGCCGTGACTCTGCCGACCAACTTGCCGTCTTTGATTTCGGTGTTCGCCTGAGCTATGGTCTTGCCTTCTTCCTCGTCGGCGGAAAGATATTCAATTTTGTCCAAAACCTTGCCGTTTCTTACCTTGCGATAGGGCGTTTCGATAAAGCCGAATTCGTTGATTCTGGCGTACGAGGAAAGCGAGTTGATAAGACCGATATTCGGACCTTCAGGCGTTTCAATCGGGCAAATTCTGCCGTAGTGCGAGGGATGAACGTCGCGGACTTCAAAACCCGCGCGCTCCCTGCTCAAACCGCCCTTGCCCAATGCCGAGAGACGTCTTTTGTGCGTCAATTCGGAAAGCGGGTTGATTTGATCCATAAACTGCGAGAGCTGGTCGCGGGCGAAGAAATCCCTTATCTGCGAAGTCATAGTCTTGGAATTTACCAAGTGCGAAATCTTGATTTCGTCTTCCTGCTCCGAAGCGCTGAGCTTTTCGCGAATGTTCTTTTCGGTCTTTGCCAAACCGATTCTGCACTGGCCTGCAATCAATTCGCCAGCCGTGCGGATTCTGCGCGAGCTCAAGTTGTCGATGTCGTCTATTACGCCTTCGCCCTTCTTGAGTTGGCAGAGCTGTTTTGTGGCTTCAACGATGTCTTCGCTGGTGAGAATACGCACGTCAAGCGGCGTGTTCAGACCGAGGCGGTGGTTGATTTTGTAGCGGCCTACCCTGCCCAAATCGTAGCGTTTTTCGTCGCGCAGTGTACGGCGGAAAAGCGACTTTGAATTTTCCGCGTTCACGGGTTCGCCGGGGCGGATTTGCATGAAAATGCACTTGAGCGCCTCTTCTTCGTTGCGCGTCTTGTCTTTTTTGATGGCTCTGATGATTGCGCCGTCGTCAACGGTGGTGTCAATAACCTTGATTTCCTCAATGCCGGCGTCGGCGAATTCCTTTACGGAACGCTTTGTGAGTGTTTCGTATTCCTTCAGCAAAACCACGCTGTTTGCCGAGCGCACATTGTAGACGGCTTCCGCCAAAACGTAGTTGTTGAGGTCTTCGCGCTTGAGCGCGTCGGAAACTTTCCAAGTTTCCACCTTGTAGAAAAGGTCTATAATCTGCTGGTTGGAGCTGTGTCCGAATGCTCTCAACAGTGTTGTAATCAAAAACTTTCTTCTTCTGCGGCGGCGGTCTATGTAGACATAGAGCAAGTCGTTCTGGTCGAACTGGACTTCAACCCATGTGCCGCGGTCGGGAATGAGCCTAAAAGAATAAAGAATTTTGTCGGAGCTATGCATCGTCTCTTCAAAGCATATTCCGGGGCTTCTGTGAAGCTGACTGACGACAACGCGCTCGGCGCCGTTTACAATAAAGCTGCCGCTTTCGGTCATCAAATTGATGTCGCCCATGTAGATTGTTTCTTCGTGGGCTTGGTCTCCCTGTCTGATTCTGAAAGTAACGTCGAGCGCGGCGGCGTATGTTTCGCCCTCTTTTATGCACTCAACTTCCGAAAGCTTTGGCGCTTTCAACTCGTACCTTACGTATTCGAGCTTGTTCTTGTTGTCATAGCTTTCAATGGGGAAAATCTCGCTGAACACGGCGTGAAGACCCATCATCTTCCTCTCCGACGGCGGCACGTCTTTTTGCAGAAAATCGGCGTACGATTTCACCTGATTTTCTATTAGATTGGGAATCGGCAAGACTTCCTTAATTTTTCCAAAGCTTAATCTATCTGACATACTTTTGAGATATTTTGGGGAGGATTTCACCCCCTTGCATCTGCAGGGGATTTTATGTTTGCTGGGTCGCTCACCAGCGCCCGCTTTCCAACGGGGAGAGCCGCCTTTTTTACGCCGCGGGCTTTAATGCGGAAAAAGCGGACATCGACAGTGCGCAAACGCACTGCCGATTATCCGCGAAATTTGTCAAAAATCTATCAAGTTTACTACTTGACTTCGACTTCAGCGCCGGCGTCCTTAAGTTTCTTGGCGATTTCGGCGGCTTCGTCCTTGGTAGCACCTTCCTTAACAGGCTTCGGAGCACCTTCGACCAAAGCTTTTGCTTCGGCGAGACCCAAACCGGTAATACCGCGGATTTCCTTGATGATGGCGATTTTCTTGGAAGCTTCAAACGATTTGAGGATAACGTCAAATGCGTCCTTTTCTTCAGCGGCTGCGGCGGCTGCGCCACCGGCTACTACTGCTACGGGAGCAGCTGCGCTTACGCCCCATTTTTCTTCAAGCTCTTTTACGAGAGCGGCTGCGTCAACAACCGTCAAGGCGCTGAGCCATTCAATTACTTGTTCTTTTGTGATGTCTGCCATTTTATTTGTCTCCTTTGAACGCTTAGCGCCCCGTCGGGGCAATTAAGAGGAAAATTCCCTCCTAAGCATGTTCTTTAGTTGTTATTTTTTTGTGCCGCAGACAACGCAAACATTATGTCTGCGGCGTTTAAATTTATTTTCGACAAGCCCGACCGCCCGTCAGGCGGCCGAACCGAAAGCAACCCTACTGGGCTGCGGCTTCTTCTCCGCCGCCGAGCTTTTCGGCGCGCATAAAGATAACGCGAACCATCTGCTTTGCGGGTGTGCTGAGCAGCGAGAGGAACTTGGCGCGCATTTCGGGGAGGCTCGGGAGGCTACCCAAGTACTCTACGTCCGCCTTTGTCATTACCTTTTCGCCCAACAGTCCGAGTTTAATGTCGGCATTTTCGCGGGTCTTGAAGAATTCCACAACGGCCTTTGCAACCGTGGCCGAATCCGTGCCGCCGCTGATGACTGCCGTGGGGCCTGCCAATACCGAGCTGATGTCGGGCAGGTTCAATTCCTTTGCCGCAATGGAAATTATGGAATTCTTTGCAACGTGGAACTGTGCACCCGCTTCGGCGAGAGCCTTGCGGAACGCGCTGGCGTCGGATACCGTAACGCCCGCGAAACTTACGAAGAACAAGTGTTCGGAAGCGCCCAACATATTACGCGCTTCTTCTACGAGATATTTCTTTTCCGGTCTCATTGTATAATGTCCTTCTCCTTATTCGGCAACTTCAGAGAGCGCCACCTTTACCGAGGGGCTCATCGTGGAGCTGATTGAAACTGAATTGATGAATTTGCCCTTGACGACTTCGGGCTTTGCAGCCGCGACGCTCGAGAGAGCCGCCTTTGCGTTTTCAAACAATTTGTCGTTTGCGAAACTGCGCTTGCCGACGACAACAACCAAGTTTGCGGTCTTGTCCATCTTGTACTCAACGCGGCCGCCCTTGACTTCCTTGATTGCGGATTCCACGTCGTCTGTAACCGTGCCGCTCTTGGGATTGGGCATCAAGCCTCTCGGCCCGAGGATTCTGGCGAGCTTTCTGACTTCCTTCATAGCCGAAGTAGTCGAAACGGCTACGTCAAAGTCCATCCAGCCGCCTTCAATTTCCTTCGCCAAATCGGCGAGACCCGCCTTGTCGGCGCCTGCGGCCAAAGCCGCTTCGGGCTGTTCAGTGAATACCACAACCCTGACCTTTTTGCCGCTTCCGTTGGGAAGGCGAACCGTGCCGCGAACCATCTGGTTGCTCTGCTTGGGATCTACGGCGAGGTTGATTGATATTTCGACAGTTTCGTCAAAGCCCGCTTTGGGCATAGACTGCAACGCGTTTACGGCGTCCTGCAAGGCCAAGGGCTTTGCGGAGGAAGCCTCCATCGCTTTCTTGTATCTTTTGCTTCTTTTTACCATGACTTTTTGTGTCTCCTGCTCTTTATTTGCAGTGCGGTTATTGTTTGTTTTGCCGAAAGTCCATTCGACAAACCGAGCGTTCGCCCACTTGAACGAACGCCCATTGTTTAAATTAGTCTACAACGTCGATACCCATCGAGCGCGCCGTGCCTTCGATTATGCGGCAGACGGCTTCGGGGGAAGTTGCGTTGAGGTCCTTTTCCTTAATCTTGGCGATTTCCTTAATCTGGGCCTTCGTAACCTTACCAACCTTGTCCACATTGGGCTTGGCGCTGGCGGTTTCAATTTTTGCGGCCTTCTTAAGCAGCACCGCAGCCGGCGGAGATTTGAGGATAAATGTAAAGGATTTATCCTGATACACCGAGATTACCACGGGCAAAATCATTCCCGCCTGATCCTTGGTGCGCGCGTTGAATTCTTTGCAGAATCCCATAATGTTGACGCCGGCGCCACCGAGAGCGGGACCGACCGGCGGAGCGGGGTTAGCCGCGCCCGCAGGGAGCTGCAACTTGATAACTTTTACTACTTTCTTAGCCATTTTTTCTTTCTTATAAGAATTTGTTTACTTGCTTGAGGCTGTGCGTAAATTCTACTCTGCTTCTTCGGACTTTACAACCTGATTGTATTCAAGCTCGACAGGCGTGTATCTGCCGAAGATATTGACGCTTACTTTCAGCTTGCAAAGTTCCTCGTTGATTTCTTCAACCTGCCCGATTAGACCCAAGAACGGGCCGTCCGTAATCTTGACGGATTCTCCGACAGCGAAGACCACCTTCGGGCGAACCGCGCCCTCTGCCTGCAGTTTCTGAGCCATAATGCTGTCTATTTCAGACTTGCTCAGCGGTATGGGCTTGTCGCCGCCTATAAAATTGACAACGCCGTTGATGCTCTTGATGAAGTACCACGGCTTTTCCAAAAAAGTGTCCTCCGAATCGTAAAGCTTAATCTTTATGAAGATATAGCCGGGGTAAAGCATTCTGCTTACCTGTTTCTGTTTCTGCTCTACCTTGCCGTTGCGCTTTACCTGGACGATGGTCGAAACTTTTTCTTCGGGCGCCAAAACATCGTCTTTGGAGATATACTCGCCCATGTCTTCGCGGTCTATCATTCTCTTGAGATGTTCGACCGCCTTGCGCTCCATATTGGAACGCGTCTGTATGGTGTACCATTTGCGCCCGTTGTCGGGCTGGGAAAGCTGCTGAGCCTCTTCCATATTATTTGCCGCCCTTCACAAGCCAAGTAAACAAATCAACCACATTGTATATGGCGAAGTCCGCCGCGCTAACAAAGACGCCCAAGAGAGCTATTGCCACAAAAACAACTACAACCGAATTGAGCAATTCGCGGCGCGTCGGCCACGCGGCTTTCTTTAATTCGACCACGGTTTCCCTGTAGAATTGTCTTATTTTGCTGATTGGATTTGTCATTTTTCTTAGTGCACCGCGTGTTTTATTGAAAAAAATCCGCAACAATCCGCGCCAAAGCGCCACGCCAAGCCCCGACACGAATTACGAAAATCGCCCCCATTCATACACGGCGGAACTGAAAAATGCGCCGAAAAGAATTTCTACGGATTCAAAAATTTAAAGAACGCAGGGAAAGAGGGACTCGAACCCCCAACACACGGTTTTGGAGACCGTAGCTCTACCAATTGAGCTATTTCCCTGTAAAAAAGAACTTTCCTTAATTGCCTATAAAAGCGAGCTTGTCAATAAAAAACTCGCCAAAAATAGGCGTCAAAGCCAGAAGAGGGATTTCCCCCTTCTGGCGACTTCTCAGTTGAAAAAACTAAGCAACGATTTCCGAGATACGACCCGAACCGATTGTGCGGCCGCCTTCGCGGATAGCGAAACGCTGACCTTTTTCCATAGCGATGGGCTTCTGGAGTTCAATCTGGAGTTCGATGTTGTCACCGGGCATAACCATTTCGACGCCTGCGGGAAGTTCGCAAACACCCGTAACGTCGGCCGTGCCGAAGAAGAACTGCGGACGGTAGTTGGTGAAGAACGGAGTATGGCGGCCGCCTTCTTCCTTGGTGAGAACGTAAACCTGAGCCTTGGCCTTGTGGTGGGGAGTAATCGAGCCGGGTTTCGCCAAAACGTGACCGCGCTGGATGTCGTCCTTTTCGATACCGCGAAGGAGCAAACCGACGTTGTCGCCAGCCTGACCCTGATCAAGGCTCTTGCGGAACATTTCAACACCCGTTACAGTTGTCTTGCGGGTTTCGCCCAAGCCGACGATTTCAACTTCGTCGCCAACCTTTACCATACCGCGTTCAATACGGCCTGTAGCAACTGTACCGCGCCCCGTGATGGAGAACACGTCTTCAACGGACATCATGAAAGGCTTGTCGAGGGGACGTACGGGTTCGGGAATTTCGGCGTCGATTGTGTCCATCAACTGGTTGATGCTGTTTACGCCGAATTCAGTGCCGTTGAGAGCGCCGAGAGCCGAACCGCGGATAATCTTGATGTTGTCTCCGTCGTAGTCGTACTTGTTGAGAAGCTCGCGGATTTCCATTTCGACGAGTTCGAGCAGTTCGGGGTCATCAACGATGTCGCACTTATTCAAGAACACGACAATCTGGGGAACGCCGACCTGACGAGCCAAAAGGATGTGTTCGCGCGTCTGGGGCATCGGGCCGTCTGCTGCGCTGACAACGAGGATAGCACCGTCCATCTGAGCAGCACCGGTGATCATGTTCTTGACGAAGTCCGCGTGGC
>DAVZIV010000017.1:0-12361 GCA_052273125.1 Candidatus Merdousia sp.
ACCTAAACTTTTTTCACTGACAAAGCGGCGATTTGCGCTGCGCGCATCGCCGCGCCACAAGATGGAAGCGCACCTGCGCCGCCCTCGCGCGTTTTAAACGGAGGGGAGGCACGCCAACGCCATAGCTATTTCGTGCTCGTCGTATTCGTAATTCTTGAGCTTTCCCGCAAAATAGTCCAAATACGCCGTCATATCCAAATGACCGTGCCCCGAAAGGTTGAACAAAATTGCCTTTTCCTCGCCCTTTTCCCTGCATTCGAGCGCCTTGTTTATCGCCGCGCAAATTGCATGGGAAGATTCGGGCGCGGGAACAATGCCCTCGGCTCTGGCAAACATAACAGCCTTCTGGAAAACGTCGAGCTGGTTGACTGTTTCCGCCTTCATCAAGCCCTGATGCAAAATGTTGCTGACCTGCGGCGCCATGCCGTGATAGCGCAGACCGCCCGCATGCACGGCGGGGGGAATGAACGTGCTGCCGAGAGTGTACATGCGCATAAGGGGCGTTTCCTTGGCGACATCGCCATAGTCGTAGGCATACTTGCCCCTCGTAAGCGACGGACACGCCGCAGGCTCTACGCCCAAAATTTCAACTTTTTTACCGCCGCGCAACATCTCGCCGAGGAACGGATTTGAAATGCCCGCGAAATTCGAGCCGCCGCCGCACGCGCCGATGATTAAGTCGGGATAGTCGCCGGCAAGCTTGAATTGCTCTATCGCCTCCAAGCCGATTACGGATTGGTGCATAAGAACGTGGTTGAGAACCGAGCCCAAGCAGTACTTGGTGTCGGGGTCTTTGAGAGCCTCTTCGACCGCCTCGGAAATTGCAATGCCCAAAGAGCCGCGGCAGTCGGGATCTTTCGCCAAAATGGCGCGCCCCGCCTCGGTCTGATTGCTGGGAGAGGGAATTACCGTACCGCCGAAGATTTCCATCATTGCCTTGCGGTAGGGCTTTTGATCAAAAGAGCACTTCACCATAAATACGCGGCAGGATATTCCGAAGGCGTTGCACGCCTGAGAAAGCGCCGAGCCCCACTGCCCCGCACCGGTCTCGGTGGTGATTTTTTTCACGCCGCATTTTTTGCACTCGTAGGCTTGGGCTACGGCGCTGTTTGTCTTGTGCGAACCCGACGGGCTGACGCCCTCGTATTTGTAATAGATTCTGGCGGGCGTTCCCAAAGCCTCCTCGAGGCGGCGCGCCCTGAAAAGCGGCGACGGCCTCCACTGGCGCATAAGCTTGCGCACGGGAGCGGGAATTTCAACGTAGCGCTCTTTGGACATCTCCTGCTCGAGCGCGCCGTCGGAGAAAATCTGGCGGAGCTTTTCTATGTCCATGGGCTTTCCCGTGGCGGGGTCAAGCGGCGGGGGAGTCTTTACGGGGAGGTCGGCCTCTATGTTGTACCAGTGCGTCGGAATTTTCTCTTCCGGCAGAATGTATTTTACTTGTTCGTTTGAAGACATTTTGAAGTGTTAGTATTCTATTGTTGTAGTCTTTTGCGTTTGCGGATTTTTTGTGAGGTCGAAAATTACCTTTTCGGGGACTCTGCTCTCTTCGGGGGAGGATTTTCTAAACGCGGGAAACGTTTCCGCCTGCGTATAGTGTTTTTCATTCGCGGGAATCACGGTGAGAACGGTCTTCTTTACAAAGCAGCCCGACTCTGTTGTTTCCACGCCGACTTCAAGGGGCGTCCTGCCGAGCTTGAAGCCGTCCATAATAACCGTAGCCTCCGCGGGAACGGATTCTATTTTCATCTGGCGCGAATAAACCTCCTTGTCTTCGCTCACACAGGAACAAAGCAGCAACGCCGCCGAAAATGCCAAAATTGATTTTCTCATTTTTTTAATAAAATTTGTGGTTGTCTATAAAGCCCCCGCGAAAGAGAAAACCGCGAGCGAAACCGCAAAAACAGCCGCTCCCAAAAGAACGATAGTCTGTTTAGACGCCGACGTAGGCTCAAAACCGCAACCCGATTTTTCCGCGGGTTCGGCAATCGCGCGAATCCAGCCGAAATAGTAGTAAATCGAAACCGCCGAGCCCAAAATCATCACGCCCAAGAGCCAGTAGAGCTGCGCATACCAAGCCAGTATCAGCACCAAAACCTTCGCGAAGAAGCCCGACGTGGGCGGAATGCCCGCCAGCGAAGACAAATTCACAATCAGCGAACCGCCGACAATCGGGTGCTTTGCCAGCAACCCCCTGTAGTCGGCGAGAGACTGGCGGGTATCCGACTCTGCGAACTGGCCTACGGCGAAGAATAGCGCGTAATTTGCCATCATATACGCGCCGAGATAGAAGAAGAGCACGTTGAAGAACGTCTGAGCCGTTTTGGGTTCGGCAAGCAACGCCGCGACAAGCACAAGCAGATAGCCGGCATTTGAAATGCCCGAAAACGCCAGCAGCCTCTTTGTTCTAAACTGCGTAATGCCGCCGAGATTGCCCGCAATTATGGTGGCCGCGGCAATGACCGAAACAGTCAAAACCAAATGCGGCTTTACCGCGAGCAATTCGGGAGTGTCGAACTTGAACGCGGCGCAAATTTTTGAAAGGAACACAACGCCCGCAATTTTGGAGGCAACCGCGAAAAACGCCGACGCGGGCGTAGGCGCCCCCTGATAGACATCGGGCGCCCAGAATTGGAACGGGAACGCCGCCATTTTGAAAAACACGCCCGCAAAAACCAGAATCAAGCCGACCTTGAAAAAGCCGCTGAGCAGCCCTGCGGAAAAATTGCCCATAAACATAAAGTCTATGCCCGCAATTCTGCCCGCGCCATACATAAAGGCAATGCCCATCAAAAGCAGCGCGCCGCTGAAGCCGCCGACAATCAGATATTTTGCGCCAGCTTCCAGCGAAGCGGCATCGTCCTTTGAAAATGCCGCCATTATGTAAAGGCAGATTGTGGCGCATTCAAGAGCCACGAATGCCACCATCATATTGTCGGTGTTGCCGAAGAGAATCAGACCCGCGGCGCAAATCATCACAAGCGCGATGAAATCATTGCGCGACGTTTCCGAATGCCCCGATTTCCTGAAGAACGAAAAGCCCATCTGTGCCGTGAGAAGCGCGCATATTGTTATCAGGCAGCCGTAGACACAGGCGTAGTCCGAAGAGCCTTCGCCCCAGACTATGCCTATTAGCATTGCCGCGTACATTCCGACAAACGCGAACGCCGAAACGGCGGACGAAAAACGCTTGGGCAGCGACGCCGACGCCAGCAGCGTAATGACCGCAAATATTACAAGCGCGGCTTCCATTTTTACCGACGCCCAATCGAATGATGTCAACGAGTTCATATCTTATTTACCCTGTGTATAAGCCGGAAACGATTTCAACAAAGTATCGGCGGGTTTTGTTATCAGATTCGGGCAGACTCCCGCAAAAATCAGAGCCGCCACGAGCAAAGACGCCGCCAAACGCTCCAGTTTTGAAACGTCGGCAATCTGCGAAAAGTTCTTTGCAAGGCTTTCGGAGGGCGTACCCATAAACACGCGGGCAACCGCGCGCAATCCGTAAATTGCCGAGAATATAAGCCCCGTTGCCCCAAGCGCGCACACGACGGGCGAGAAGCCCCACAAAGACGCAAGCACCGCAATTTCGCCCCAGAAATTGGCAAAGAACGGCAGCCCCAGAGTGGCGAGCGTGCCCGCTATGAAGAATGCGGCAAGCACAGGCGTCTGTTTGTAGAGTCCGCCCATTTTCGTCATATCCCATTCGTCGGTGCGGTTTATTATTATGTTTGAAAGCATCAGCATAAGCGCCACGCTCAGACCGTGGCCGACCATCATTATCAATGCGCCGCCCGCGCCCAAAACGCTCATAGAGGCAATACCCAAAAAGCATATGCCCATATGCCCCACGCTCGAGTAGGAAACCATCAATTTAATGTCGCGCTGGGCGAGTGTTACAAAGCCTATGTAGATTACGTTAAAGAGCGCCAAAACCGCCATAATCTGCGCCCAGTGCGCGCAACCGTAGGGGAGCACGGGCACTGCAAACTGTATCAGCATGAACAATCCGAACTTCTTCAAAACGCCCGCATGGAGCATTGCAAACGCCGTGGGCGCGCATGCGTACGTTCTCGGCGCCCAAGTGTAGAACGGGAACAGGCTCACAAGCGTGCCCAAGCCGAACATCAGCATTGCGAATATGTAGACCTGCGCGTTTTCGGAAATCGGGCGCGAGACAAGCGCCGCGGAAATGGCGTCGAGATTGAAGCTCGCCGCGCCCGTCGCCGCATAGACTGCTATTATGCCGATGAGCGAAACGAGCGCGCCCAACGTGAGGTATATTGCCATCTGCATTGCCGCCATTCGCTTGCCCGCGCTGCCCCAAAGCAGCATTGCAACGAACGTCGGCACGAGGGCGAACTCGTGGAACATATACATCCAGAGCACGTTTGCCGAAGTAAAAGCGCCGAAAAGCCCGCCCTGCATTATCAGCAAAAGCAGGTAGTAGAGTTTTGCGTTTTTTATCTCGAGCGTCAGCGAATAAAGCGTCGCAGCAAGCGAGACTGTAGCCGCCAAGAAAAGCATCGGCGCGGAAATTGCGCTGAGGCAGAGTTTCGGGAAAATCCATATTTGGGCGGCGTCGGCAAACACCGCCGCGTTTGCGCCCGCCGAAACAAATCCCGAGCACGCCCACAGAGCGCCCGCAAAGGATACCGCAACGGAGACAAGCCCCATTGCCGCCGCCGTTTTAGCGCCCGAAATATTCCAGAAGAGCGTTAGAACCAGCGCGAATACAAACGGCGCATAAACCGCCGCGTTAAGCATAAATTCAGAAGTGCTGTCCATAGAAAAATCCTACGCAAAAATTACAAGTATAAACACAAATACCACGCCCGCAACCATCCACTTTACCTGCGAATTTGCGGAGCAGTCGTGAAGTTTCTTTACGCCCTGACCGACGACGGCGCAGACAATTCCCAACCCGCGCACGCACATAAGTTCGACAATGAACAAATCCGCGAACGTGGCAAGCAGAATGGCAAGGCGCTGCTGAACCTTTGCAACGTACCAGTTGTAGACGTCGTCAAACCAGCCGTGCTTGTTGAGCGCCTTGTAAAGCAGCGGCAGGCGGCGCTCTACGATGTCGTAGCCGCGCGGCTTGCCGTAGACGGCAAAAGCGACGCCCAACCCCAGCAATGTAATGCAGGAGGCCGTAATTTCAAAAGAGTGCATTCCGCCGACGCCAGCAAGCCACTGCATGTGCTGGGCGAGATACCCGCCGATAAACGCCGTCGATGCGGAGGGCATAAGCGCGTTGAACTTGCCGCCAAGCCAAGAGTAGTCGCCGACAAATCCCCACGCGCCGCCGAGGCTGTAGACCGCCAAAATCACCAGAGGAACGGTCATAAACAGCGAGCTTTCGCGCGCGTTTTCAACCGCCGAGCAGTGCGGACTGCCGAAGAAGACGTTGAAGAAAAGCCTGCCCATATAAACGGGCGTGAGGAACGCCGCGCCCAAGAGCATTGCAAATGCGAAGTTGTATACGGCGTCGCCCTCGGCGGATTTGGCAAAGGCGGTCGCCAAAATGGTTTCCTTACTGTAATTGCCCGCAAAGAACGGAGCGGCTATGATGGAAAGCGTGGCAACGAGCGCCACGACCGACGTTATCGGCATTCTCTTGAACAGTCCGCCCATTTTGAAGATGTCCTGCTCGTGGCGGCAGGCGTGGATTATCGAGCCTGCAACGAGGAAGAGCGTAGCCTTGAAGAACGCGTGCGTAGTGAGGTGGAACATTGCCAGCCCCGCGCCCAGACCAATGCCCGCGCCCATCATGCCCAAGTGCGCGAGCGTCGAGTATGCGAGAATCTTTTTGATGTCGTTTTGCCCCAGTGCCCACAAACCCGCACAAAAAGACATCAGAGAGCACAGCACCAGCACGACAGAGAGCACGTCGGAAGTCAGCAATCCTACTGCCGAAAGGCGCACCATCATAAACACGCCCGCGGCAACCATCGTGGCTGCGTGGATTAGCGCCGAAACGGGCGTCGGGCCCGCCATTGCGTCGCCGAGCCAGACCTGCAGGGGGAACTGGGCGCTCTTGCCCAGAAATCCGCAGAGAATCAGAAGCCCCATCAAAGTGGAGGCCTTTTCGGGAGTGGCGGAAAGTATGGAGGAAAGCGCAACAAAATCGGTAGTGCCGAACGTATACTGAGTTAGAATTATGCCCAGAAGGAAACCGAAGTCGCCGACTCTGTTGACTATGAACGCCTTTTTGGAGGCCTCGCGCGCGGCGGAGGTATCGGCGTAGTGGGCAATCAGCGCGTACGAGCAAAAGCCGACCAGTTCCCAGAAGACGAACATCATAAACAGGTTCGAGGCAAGCACTATGCCAGTCATGGAGAACATAAAGAAACTCATTCCCGCAAAGAAGCGCCCCTTGGCGGGGTCGTCGTCCATATAGCCTATGCTGTAGACGTGAATGAGAAATCCCACCCCGCAGACTACGAATATCATATTGGCCGTCAACGAGTCGAAGAGCAGCCCCATATTCATCGTGAAGCCGCCGAGCGAAAACAGCGGCAGAGTGCTCTTGAGCACCGACTGTCCGTTGTCGCCGGCCAGATACGCCAAGGCTATTGCAAAACACGCCGCAGCCGACAGTGTGGAAACCGCCGCGCCAAGCCATTTTGCCCTTCTCAAAAACAGGACTATCACCGCCGCGCTTGCGAACGGCAACAGCAACAACAAATTCAAAGATTCCATACGTTAGTCTCCGAGTGTGGACAGTTCCTTTGTCGAAATGGTGTCATCGACCTTGAAAAGCCTCGTTATTATGGCGAGCCCCACGGCGACTTCCGCCGCGGCGACAGCCACTATGAAAAGCACGAACACGCCGCCGTCGATATCGTTCGTCGCCGAGGCGAACGCCGTAAAGACAAGCATGGCCGCAACGAGCATAAGTTCAACGCTCATAAAAACGGTTATCATATTCCGCTTGAACATTACCCCCAGCATACCCGTTGCAAAAAGCATAACGGCGGGGACGAAAAAACTTATCAGAAAATCCGTCATAAAAATCCTTTAAAGCATATCCGATTTCACCTTGCGCGCGGCGGAGGGCTTGGCTATTGCAATGACGCCCACAACCGCCGCCAGAAGAAGAACTCCCGCTACTTGAAGCGGCAGCACGAAATTTGAAAGCAGACCAACACCGTACGCCTGAACCTTCGCCAGCACGCATGTCGCGGGCACGGGTTGCGCCTTTGCTCCCTCGAGGAGGTCGGGCACGAATACGCCGCTTAGCGCGCACAGCGCCGCCCACACAAAAAGCAGCGCGAGCCTCTTGCCCCAGTGGCGCATTTCAAGCTTGTCGCCTATGAGCATTACCACGAAGACGAACAGCACCATCACCGCGCCGCCGTAGACGGTCACCATAATGAACGCGGCAAAATACGCGTGCATCAAAAGCATAAGCCCCGCCGCGCCAAACATTGAAAGCAGCATCGACATTGCCGAATTTACAAAGTCGCGCATTAGAATTACGCCGAGTGCGCCGCCCAAAAGCATTGCGCAAAAAATATAGTACATTATGTCCTGCATTACTTTGCCTTTCTCTCTTGGACTTGCCGCCATTTCATAATTCTGTCGGGGCGGACGCCGCCTATTCTGTAGAGGTCGTCCTTGTCGCGGACAAGCCCCTCGCGCGTGTAGGCGTTTATGGAGTATTCCGCGCCCATTACTATTGCCTGTTCGGGGCAGGCTTCCTGACAGTAGCCGCAGAATATGCAGCGCGACATGTCTATTTTGAACTGCGCCGGACCTTTTTCAATAAAGGCGTATTCGCTGTCTTCGGAGATTGCCGAGGGAGTCACTTTGATTGCCTTCGACGGGCAGACGAACTCGCACAGCTGGCACGAGACGCATTTCTGCCTGCCGTCGGAATCGCGCACCAACACGGGCGCGCCCCTGTATCCGTCGGGAATCACCGGTCTTTGGTCGGGATATTCCAGCGTAACCTTGGGCGCGAAAAAATTTTTTATTGTTATGTACAGACCCGAAATTATCTGGGGCAGATACGTTCTCTCCCAAAAACTCAGGCGTTTTCTTTCGACGATTATTGCCATGGGAATTAAGCTATTGAAGTGTAAAGCAGATATGCCGCAAAGTTGACGAGCGCCAGCGGAACGAGGCATTTCCAACCCAGATTCATAACTTGGTCGTTCCTAAAGCGCGGGAGCGTCCAGCGAACCCAGATGAAGAAGAAAATCATAAACGCCACTTTTGCGAGGAATGTTGCAACCGAAAGCAGCGTGGAGACTATACCCCAGCTTTCGGGCCATTGGCAGCTTGGCAGCGGATTCCAGCCGCCGAGGAACAGCGCTATGAATATGGAAGAACCCACTACTATGTGCCCGTATTCGCCCACGAAGAACAGTCCGAATTTGAAGCTGCCGTATTCGGTGTGGTAGCCGCTGACCAAGTCGGTTTCGCTCTCCGCCATATCGAAGGGAAGGCGGTTTGTCTCGGCAAAGAGGGCTACTAAAAATATGAGCGCCGAAACGGGCTGGGTTATGCACAACCACAAATTCTGGCTTTGCATATTGGCTATTTCAAAGAGGCTAAGCGGAGACGCCACTCCGTTGAACGACGCCATCAAAATAACCGGAAGCACCGAAAGCCCCATTGCCAATTCATAGCTTACAACCTGCGCGGCGGCGCGCATACCGCCCAAGTACGGGTATTTGCTGTTGGACGACCAGCCAGCCATTATCGCGCCGTAGACGCCCAACCCGCCGACCGCCAAAGCCAACAACAGGCTTATGTCGACATTTGCAACCGCAACGGGATTTGCCTTGCCGCCTCTCCAGAATATTCCGAAGGGAACAACGCCGGCGGCAACCAGCACGGGCGCAAGCGCCAAAACGGGGGCTGCAAGATACCAGAATTTCTTGACGTGGTTTGGCAGGGGGTCTTCCTTGAGCAGGAATTTCAGACCGTCTGCGGCAAGCTGCATAAGGCCGTTCTTTTTGAGGAAATTCCCCACAAACGGAATGTCTTCCACAAAGGCGATTGCCGTTCTGTTCGGGCCCCATCTGCCCTGAATGTACGCGCAGACCTTTCTTTCGGCGACAACGCTCAAGCCCGCGAAAGACATCACCACGAATACGCATATTACCGAAAGCAGGAAATAAAACGCCCCGCCGAGCAGGTCTTGGCTGCTGAGCGCATCGGCAATTACAGGCAAATTCAAAGTTTGCATAAATTATTCTCCGGCTTTTGTTGTTGATTTGGAAAACATTATGGCGTCGGCTTCGGGGAACTCCACGCCGGCGAATTTAGAGGCGTCGAGAACCAGCCCCGTCGGGGGGATTTCCGCGCAGTCCTTGAGCAATTCAACTTTCGACGCCATGACGGCGCGCAGCGCGCCAATCGACGGAATCTTGAACGACTCTCCCGCTACTTCCCTCAGCAGGCTCGCGATAAAGTCGATGTCGTTGACTGCCGCCTTCGGTGCGTCCACCGCCTTTTTGAAGCGCTGGATTCTGAATTGGCGGTTTATCCACATTCCGTCTTTTTCAAATTCCGTGTAGAGCGGAACGGCTATTTTTGCAATCTGCGCGGTGGAATCGTCGAGAGTGCCGCAGTAGATTACGTTGGCGGATTTTAGCGCCTTGGCGTCGAAGCCCAATTTTTCGAGATTTTCGCCGAAGCACAGAATCGACGATATTTCGCCGCTTTCCACCGCCTTGCGCAAATCCGACAAATCCGCCTTGGGGTATGAAGCCGCAAGCCCCGTTGCCAACGCGCCGCGGATATTTGGCGCGCCCTCCGCCGAAACGAGCTTGCCGTCGTCCTCCTGCGGGTGGCTTGCAATGTAGACTTTTGCCTTTGCCGCGCGCGCCAATTCGGAAACGAGGTACATTTCCTCGACGCTCTGCCAGCCGTTTGCAACTATTGCCGCAGAACCGAGTTTTAAAATCTCCGCCGCGCGCGAGACCGCGTATTCCGTCTCGCAAGGCGAGGCGTCTATACGAGCGTTTTCAAGACGGTTGATCTCGTATTTTTTAAAGGTGTAGCGACCCGAATCGCTCATAAACACGTCGTTTACAAAGGCGTTTTGACGGGGCGTAATTCTGTAGATTTTGCCGTCGCGCGACCACACTCTGGTGTTGACGCCCGCGCTGCTTTCGCCGCAGATTGAATCTGTGGTTTTCAAGAACCAAGTGCGCATTTTAAAGCGGAACGCCGTTTCGGTGAGCGCGCCAACGGGGCAGCCGTCTACGACGTTAAGCAGGTAGTTGCTGTCGTTGTCGGCGTTGTCGCAAAAGCCTATTTCGACTTTCGAGCCGCGCTTTGTGAAGCCGAGAATGCTTCTGCCTATGTACTCCTTGCAGAAACGTATGCAGCGCGAACACTGTATGCAGCGCTCAGCGTCTACCATTATCTTTGCCCCCAGCGGACGCTTTTTGCGCTTTACGTTCTTCTCCTCTATGTAGCGCGAGTGTTCGCGGCCGTAGGCGTGGGTGTATTCCTGCAACTTGCATTCGCCCGCCTTGTCGCAAATGGGGCAGTCGAGCGGGTGGTTGAGCAGCAGGAATTCCAAAACGGCTCTGCGGCAGTCGGCTACGTATTCGCTGTTTGTGACCACGTGCATTCCCTGCGAAATTTTCGTGCCGCAGGCTATGACGGGCTTGGGCAGCCATGCGATTTTCTGCAAGCCGTTTTCGTCCAAGACGGGAGCGCCCGTGGCTCTGTCGCGCGCAGGAGTGCCCATTTGAACAAGGCACATTCTGCAAGATCCGGCCACTTTCAGACTCGGGTGGTAGCAGAAAAACGGAACTTCAACGCCGACGCGTTTGCAGGCTTCGAGAATGTTCAGACCCGCATCAATGTCGTAGTCTGTGCCGTTTATGTTTACTTTTACCTTTTGGGCTTCCATAGCAAATTAAATAAGTCTGTATGCGTTGTTGTCGACGCGCCCGAGCCCGCCCTGTGAAAGCTGTGCGGAAATTTTGCGCTCGTATTCGTCGCGAAATTTTGAAACGTTGCTCTGGACGGGCCACGCCGCGCCTTCGCCGAGGGCGCAAACCGTCCTGCCGCAGATGTTGTCGGCGACGTTCTTGAGAAGGTCGATGTCTTCCATTCTGCCGCCGCCGTTGCATATTCTGCGCGTTATGCGCGACATCCACATTGTGCCTTCGCGGCAGGGTGTACACTGCCCGCAGCTTTCGTCCGCGTAGAAGGCGCTGAGGTTTGCAAGGGCTTCGGGCATATCTACGGTGTTGTCCATCACAATAATGCCGCACGAGCCGATTGCCGTTCCCACCTGCATAAAGGACGCCGAATCAAGCGGAATATCCTCAACTCTGCGCTCTATCACAGAGCCGTCGGGCTGCTTTATCGAGAATTTTTCGTCCCAGCGCAAAATTTTCATCGACGAGCCCCCGGGGATAACCGCCTTGAATCTGCGTCCCGCCAAAGGCCCTCCGCAGAGATCGTAGAGAAGTTCGCCGAGCGTGCATGAGCCCGTTTCGATTTCGTATCTGCCCGGTTTTTGAACCTGACCGCTCACGCCCCAAATGTGCGTACCGGGGTCTGCGGGGCAGCCGATTTTAGAGACCGCTTCGCCGCCGAGCTTGAAGACTTTCGGCACCCAGCAGAGCGATTCCACGTTGTTGACGACCGTCGGGCAGTCGTAAAGACCCATTACCGCGGGGAAGTACGGCGGCTTGATGCGCGGGTATGCGCGGCCGCCGGCAAGGGAGGAAATCAGACCCGTTTCCTCGCCGCAGACGTAGCAGCCCGCGCCGCGGCAGACGGTGATTTCGCAGCTGTATTCCGAGCCGCAGACGTTTTTGCCCACAAAGCCCTTTTCTCTTGCCTCTTTTATTGCGTTTTCGAGAATGCGGAAGCCGTTGATGTATTCGCCCCTGATGTATATGAACGCCTGCGCCGCGTTGACCGCGTATGCTGCGCACATAATGCCCTCCAGAACGGAGTGGGGATCTTGGTAAATCATCAGGCGGTCTTTGCAGGTGCCGGGTTCGGATTCGTCGGCATTGCAGACAAGGTAGATGGGTTTGCCGCTCTTGCGGTCTATGAATTTCCACTTCATGCCCGTGGGGAAACCCGCGCCGCCGCGCCCCTTGAGCTTGGACTTTTCCATTTCGGCGCAGAGCTCGGCTCTGTCGCGCTTGACGGTTTCCGCCAGCACCGAATAGCCGCCGTCGGAGACGTATTTGTCAATCGACGCGTTCCAGCCCTCCGCGTCTATATGCTTGTAAATTATTCTGTGTTCGGTAGCCATATATTAGCCTTTATACGCGGGAGAATTTACGTCTATTCCGCCCTGCGGGGCGTCGAAAGCCGACTTGGGTTCGAGTTCGCCTGCGGCGTCGAGCTTCTTGACTTTGGT
>DAVZIV010000018.1:0-12247 GCA_052273125.1 Candidatus Merdousia sp.
ACAACCTTTGCAACAACCTGATAATATTTCACAAAAATACGCTTCTGGAAATCCGTCAGTTCTCCGGATTGCACCTCTTTTTGCATTTGCTTAGCCGCCATGATATTCGCCTTTCCTGTCGTTCGTCCTATTTTCTACATGGGCGAGCTCATTGGAGTTATCGGACAAGACACGCAAATTTTAAGCGTTAATTTCCGCAATTTCGTTTTATTTTACAAAATCTCGGCAAGACAAAAACAATGCGCAACCGCATCCGAATTCCGCAGTAATGCTAACACGACCCGCACGCTTGTAAAGCAAAATATTGAAGTAAAAAACGTCGAAGCAATGCGCGCAAACAAAACACAAAAAAAAGCGCGGGAAGAACGCCGCGCAAAAAGCGGCGTCCGTTTTTCGGGGACGCCGCAATAAAAGTAGGACTACTTAACCTTGAGAGACTTGGAAGCCTTGAAAGTAACAACCTTCTTGGCCTTAATCTTAATCTTGGCGCCTGTGCTGGGATTGATACCCATTCTTGCGGCGCGCTGTTTCACGCTGAACGTACCGAAGCCCAAGATGGAGACCTTGCCAGACTTTACAATGGCCTTGCCGAGAACCGCAACAACATCGTCGAATACGCGGTTGGATTCTGCATTTGAATATTCACCGTGCTTCGAGAGTTCTTTCTGGAGCATTTCAATGAGTTCTGCTTTTTTCATATAATTTCCTTATATTTTTTATTGTTAGGTTGAGTTGAAATCAAAAAAAAGAACAAGCTAAAAACGCTTAACTTTTGACTGTTGATGGTGTTGTACTAAAACCGCACTTAATAAACAAGAAAAAAAACACGGCAATTCAATTTTTTTTACGCACGAAAAGCCCTCAACAACTCACTCTCGGACAAAACTGCACCTCTGGGGCGGAGAAAAATGCGCATTGGAGCAAACACCGGCGAAAAATTCGCACCTTTTTGCCCGCGCCCGAACGGACACAACCGCAGGCGCGCAAACGCCGTCGGCGAGGGGCACGCAACGCAATTCCCAAAAAACGGAATACGCCCGCCCCCGAGCCGAAGGGCATTTAGCATTCGAGCAATTCAAGCATCTTCTTCGCAGAGTCGGCAATCTTCGTCCCGGGACCGAATATTGCCGAAGCGCCGTGGTCGAAGAGGAACTGGTAGTCCTGCGCGGGAATTACGCCGCCTACGACAACCATTATGTCTTCGCGCCCGAGCTTTTTAAGTTCCTCCACCAGCTGTGGCAGAAGCGTTTTGTGCCCAGCGGCAAGAGAGCTCATACCGACAATGTGCACGTCGTTTTCCACCGCCATTTTTGCGGTTTCCTCGGGAGTCTGGAAGAGCGGCCCGACATCGACGTCAAAGCCGAGGTCGGCGTATCCCGTCGCCACGACCTTCGCGCCTCTGTCGTGCCCGTCCTGACCCATTTTAGCAATGAGGATTCTCGGCTTGCGGCCTTCGCGCGCCTCGAATGTTTTAATCATTTCCGATATTTCGTTCACAATTTGTGCGTTGCTTGAATTTTTGGATAGTTCCTTGCCGTATACACCGTCGATTGAGCGAATCACCGCCTTGTAGCGGCCGAACACCTTTTCGCAGGCGAGGGAAATTTCGCCCAAGCTTGCGCGCGCCTTTGCAGCCTCCACGCTAAGCTCGAGCAGATTGCCCTTGCCCGACGCCGCGCAGTTTGTGATTTCCTCGAGAATCTGGCGAACCTTTGCGTTGTCGCGGTTTGCGCGCAATTTTTCGAGCTTTTTGATTTGGGCTTCGCGGACTGCGGTGTTGTCGATGTCCAAAATTTCCAGCGGCTGTTCCTTTGCAAGACGGTACTTTGTGAGGCCGACAATGGTTTCCATTCCGCCGTCGATTCTCGCCTGACGGCGCGCCGAAGCCTCTTCGATGCGCAATTTGGGCAGCCCCGCCTCTATTGCCTTTGTCATGCCGCCGTACTCTTCGACTTCGCGAATGTGCTTCCACGCCGAACGCGCCAGCGAATTCGTAAGACTTTCCACATAGTACGAGCCAGCCCACGGGTCAATCACCCTGCAAATGCCCGTTTCGTCCTGCAAGTAAAGCTGGGTGTTGCGGGCTATTCGCGCGGAAAAGTCCGTGGGAAGGGCTATCGCCTCGTCGAGTGCGTTTGTGTGGAGGCTTTGCGTGTGCCCGAGCGCCGCGCCCATAGCCTCTACGCAGGTGCGCGCGACATTGTTGAACGGGTCCTGCTCCGTCAGCGACCAGCCCGAAGTCTGCGAGTGCGTGCGCAGCGCCAAACTCTTGGGATCTTGCGGATTGAATCCCTTGACGATTTTCGCCCAGAGCATTCGCGCGGCGCGCATTTTTGCAACCTCCATAAAATAGTTCTTGCCGATTGCCCAGAAGAACGAAAGGCGCGGCGCAAACTGGTCCACCTGCAAGCCCGCCTTTATACCCTCGCGCAGATATTCCAAACCGTCGGCGAGGGTGTACGCCATCTCGAGGTCCGCGGTTGCGCCCGCCTCCTGCATGTGGTATCCCGAAATCGATATGCTGTTGAACTTGGGCATATTTTTGGAGGTGTAGGCGAATATGTCGCCGATGATTTTCATGGAGGGAGTCGGCGGATAGATATAGGTATTTCTAACCATAAACTCCTTCAGAATATCATTTTGTATTGTACCTGCAAGCTGCTCGAGCTTTGCGCCCTGCTCGAGGCCGGCGACAATGTAGAAAGCCATAATCGGCAGAACCGCTCCGTTCATTGTCATTGAAACGGAAACCTGCGAAAGCGGGATTTTGTCGAAGAGAACCTCCATATCCATTATGGAATCGACCGCAACGCCCGCCTTGCCGACGTCGCCGACTACTCGCGGATGGTCGGAGTCGTAGCCGCGGTGGGTTGCCAAGTCGAAGGCGATGGAGAGACCCCTTTGCCCCGCCGCAAGATTCCTGCGGTAGAATGCGTTCGATTCCTCCGCAGTGGAAAAACCCGCGTACTGGCGAACCGTCCACGGGCGCACGACGTACATCGTAGCGTAGGGCCCGCGCAGATACGGCGCAATGCCCGCGGTGAAGTCGAGGTGCTCAAGCCCTTCGTAGTCGGCTTTTGTGTAGAGCGGCTTCACGGGGATTTTTTCCATAGTCTCGGATACGAGCGAGTCTGCGGATACGCCCGCCGATGACTCGACTGCCTCGCGCCATTGATTTTCGGAAGTTTTGCGGTCTGCAAATTCGAGCGCAATTTTTGTAAAATCGGGATTTTTGTTCATCTATGCCCTTTCTTTTTTTAGAGGACGCCGAGGTCGGTCAGCACCGCTTTTAACACCCCGTAGTTGTTGCTTTTTATGTTCACGTAGCCGTCGCAGCCCGCGTCTTTAAACGCGCCTTCAAGCTCCGCGGGAGCGGCGCCCGCCATGTATACCACGGCATCGGGCTTCGATTTTTTGACTGCGGAGCACACCGCGGGAACAAGCTCCGGATACGTGGCGTCGGTCGAGCAAATTACGGCGTATTTGCAGCCGCTTTGCGCGAACGCGTCTGCGGCCGCCTGAGCGTCGGCAAAGCCGTTGGGATAGACGACATCGAACCCGCCGACCTCGAAGAAGCCCCTGATGAAATCCGCGCGTATTTTGTGCTGTACGAGCGGTCCCATTGTAAGCAGGAAAATCTTGGGCGCCGAACCCGTCCTGTTTTTGAATTCCGCAGAGGCCATGCGAAGCTTTTCAAAGTGTTCGACGGCTCTGACAGACGGCAGCGCCTTTACGCTCTCGCCCGCGCCCGACTTGCAGAGCGCGCCGCGCAGCGCCGAGAAAGTTGCGCCGGCTTTAAGCGCAGCCAAAACGTCCTCCACAGTTGCAACCGTAGAAACTTTAACTGCCGGTTTTTTCATTTGGCGCGAGTCCGCAACGCGTTGTTTGCGCGCGGCGGCTACGGCGTCGGCGGAAACGTTTTCAAGCGGTTTTTCGGAGAGGTTTGCGTAGTTGTTTGTGCCCACTACGGAACTTCTGCGCGAATCGTAGCCCTTGCGGCGCAGCGCGGCGACGGCTTCAATCTTCTCCTGAACGAAGCCCGACTTGAGCGCCTCGAGCATTCCGCCCGCCTTTTCCATTTCGGCGAATAGCTCCCACGCTTTCGAGGCGAGCTGGCGCGTGAGCGTCTCCACAAAATACGAGCCGCCCGCGGGGTCGGCAACGTCGGAAAGCCCGCATTCCTCCTGCAGAATAATCTGCTGGTTGCGGGCTATTCTTTCGGAGAATTCGTCGGAGGCGCGCAGGATTTCGTCGAACGCGCCCACCGTCATGGAATCGACGCCGCCGACTACGCCCGAGAACGCCTCGGTAGTGGTTCTGAGCATATTTACGTACGGATCGAACTTCGTCTTGTTGAAAAACGCAGTGCGGGCGTTGACTTTTATTTTAAGCGAATCGCCCGCGCCTCCGAACGCGCGCACGACGTTCGACCACAGAACGCGCGCGGCTCTGAACTTTGCAATTTCCATAAAGAAATTGCCGCCGAGCGCAAAGCGGAAGCGCACAAGCGGAGCAACGGCGTCTATCGACATTCCGCGCGCGAGCATTTCGCGGATGTAAAACGCCGCCGTCGCAAACGCGCAGGCAAGTTCTTCGACGGCGCTCGCCCCCGCCGAGGAATACGCCATTGTGTCTATTCCAATGGCGCCGAATTGCGGCGCGTGCTTGGCGCAGTAGGCGGCGATTTTGTACATTTCGTCGAGGGCGTCCTTAATCGGGCGCGGAGAAGAACCGTTTTGGGCGAGCGCGGAAACTGGGTCGAACCTGATTGAGCCCGAAATTTTCCTGCCGTCGGCGGCCGCCAAAAATGCCGCGAATGCGGGCAGGGCAAAATCCTTTGCGGAAACGTTTACGTCTATGCACTCCACGGCAACTCCCTTGAGCGCCTTTTTAAAGTCCTGCGCGCAGAACGCCGAAAGCCCGCCTTTGCCGACGTCGGCTTCGGCAGCGTCCGCGGCGTCTACGGATTCCGCCGATGGGGCGTCCAAGACAATTTCCACGGAAGTCTGCCCCTTGTTGAGGGCGTCCAAAATTTTCGCGTTGAATTCGTCGGGAGAGACCGCCGAAATTTCCTGCGAAATCAGCCACGGCGAAGTTTTGTTGCCGTCGGGCTTTACGCCGCGGACGAAATCGCCGAAACCGGGAAGCGACGGCTCGAAACCGACATCGCTGCGGTTGTAAATCGGCTTCAACACAATCCCCTCGGGAGTTTTGGTGTTCATCTTTTTGTCGAACGGAGCGCCTTTTAAGAGCTTTTCGGCCGCCGCGTACCATTCCTCGTACGTGGCAGGCTTGAACTCCGGAAATAGAGAATCATTACTTTGCATATATTTCCTTTGTTGTTTCTGGCCCGCATTTTTCACCTATATACACTGCGGATGAACCTGAGGAAGTGTGTACCTAAAATGCGGCGTGCGTCAAGGTTTTTTATCGGACAAATAGCCCCGCCGCGAAAGCCCGAGCGTTTAGCGCGGCGTTTCGTCCGCCTTGCGCTTTGGGAAACAAATGCGCTCTACGGCGGCCTCAAAGTCGTCGGCGCCGTCGAGAATGTCTATTTCAAGCTTCGTGTAATAGAATGGAATTTTGGGCTTGTAGTCGGGCGAAATTCGCACGGAATCCTTCTCGGTTGTAATCACAAACTCCGCCCCGCGCGCTGCGGCGGCATCGAATACGGCGTC
Source organism: Candidatus Merdousia sp. (assembly GCA_052273125.1). Lineage (GTDB taxonomy): Bacteria > Verrucomicrobiota > Verrucomicrobiia > Opitutales > Intestinicryptomonadaceae > Merdousia. The sequence goes on from DAVZIV010000018.1 coordinate 5,679, forward strand.
GAGTTCGCGCTCGGAAAATCGGTGGTGGTCGAGAAAGCGCTTTTTCAGTACGAGATTCGCGCCGAGCTCGCGCAGAAAGCGCTCGAAACTCTCCGGGGCGGCGATTGCCGAAAAACACGCGACTTTCCGCCCGTTGATGACTGAGAGTTCGCACTTTTGGGAAGTGTCGAAAGAGACGAGGTGGCGCAGCTTGTGCGCGCACTCTATTATTTCGGCGGATTTGTTGTAGGTTCTGATTGTCTGCTCAAGCTCGAAATCCTTTTCGCCGTCGGATTTCGTAAGAAATATGTACGAGGCGCGCTTTAGGTGCGAGACAGGCTCGCGGAGAATGCCGCGCGGCAACAGGCGGCGGTTGCCGAAGGGATTCGTCTTGTCCACAAGCAGCAGCTGCAACTGCCCCTTGAGCGGCAGATACTGAAAGCCGTCGTCGAGAATCAGGGTGTCTGCGCCGAATTCCGTAATTGCGTAGTGCCCCGCCCTGACCCTGTTTTTATCCACAATGACAATCACGTTGGGCAGGTTTCGGGCAAGCATATACGGCTCGTCTCCCGCGACGGAGGAATCGAGAAATACGCGTTTGCCGTCGGAAACCACGCGCGGCTTGGGAGATTCGCCGTGGGTGAACCATCTGGCTATTTTGCGCAAGAGGCTGTCCGATTTGCTCTTGTAGCCCCTGCTTAAAATCGCCACGCGCCTGCCGCGGTCGGCGAGCGATTTTGCGAATTTTTCCACAATGGGCGTCTTGCCCGTGCCGCCTACGGTGAGATTGCCCACCACAACAACAAGGCAGCCAAGCGGGGCGTCGCGCAAAATGCGGCGGTCGTAAAGATAGAATCTCAGCCGCGCTATGAATTCAAACACGAACGACAGGCAGTATAGCAGCCCGCCGTAGACGACGGCGGTAAAGCCGTCGGCGCGGTCGTAGATTACGTCGGCGGTAAAATCGGCGATGCGCTGGGCGCAGGATTTAAGCTTTCGCTTTATGCGTTTGAAAAAAGTCAATGCCGTTAAAAGTCTGCGGTGTCGCCGCCGTTTGTTTTGTATTTTGCCCTGCCGCGAGCCGATGGGGAACTCTTTTGAGCCTTTTCGTCCTCGGCGAGCTCTTCCTTGAGATTCTTGAAATCGGCAATTACGCGCGGCGAACCGCTTTTAAGCAGGTTCGATTCCGCCGCCTTGAGAGCCTTTTCGGCGTCCTTAACATCGCCGCGCTTTTTAAAGTACTGAACCACGGGAACGGTTATGTACGTAAACGCCTCGTTCGGCGCCTTGTGCGCAGCCCGCAAAACAGACGAATACAGCGACATCTTCTGCGCCGGCGTTTCCGCGCGGTCTACCATATCCACAATCACGTCGGAATAAAGCACGGCGGCAAGTTCGGGATTTTTCCTGAACACGGGCTTTAAAACCGCGTTGTAAACGGCGTCCGCCTGAGCAAACCGCTTGCGCATAATCAGATTGTTGCGGTATTCGCGCGCCATTTTCGCGCACTGCTCGGGATACGCGGCAAACGCCTCTATGCTCTGCCTAAAAAGCGCGTCTATTGTCTTGGCGTCCGCGCCGGCGCGCGCCGAAGAGGCAATCATAACCGAATACGCCAGTGGATTGAGCGCGTCGAGGTCGATGGCGCGCCTTGCAAAATCCTCCGCCTTTTTGTTTTCGCCGAAGTCGAAGAGCAGCCGCGCAAGCCGCGCAAGCGCTATGGAATTGTGCGTGGACTCCTCCGTGTTGGCGCGGATTTTCACGCGGGCGAAATCGAAAGACGAAAGCGGCTTCCATGTAAGCTGGTGCAAAACGACGGCGTGCGCGTTTTTCGTCTTGGGGTCTCTTAAAACGTCGGTACGCCACTTCATTGGCGCTTCCATATAGTCAATCCACGAATACCTCGTGCGCCCGATATTCACGGTGTAAAAGACGCACGGAACGCCGTTTGCGTTCGCCTTTCTGAACGCATAGTAAAGGCGCTCGTGCTGGCTGCCGCCGTATTTTGCAAGATTTTCAAGCGTAAACGGCGCGCGCTCCTCGTCCCATTTTGCTATGTGCGAGCCGCGCACGCGCGAGGCGTCGAGTTTTATCGAAAGCGCGGCGGACTCAATCTTCGACGGCTCGAAACGGCCGTCGGCAAGCCCCTCAAGCTCGGTCAGCGGCCCCGCTATGCCCGTGGAAAACACGAGCTCTCCGACAGTCAATTTCGACATATCAAAGGGCATTTTGTCGGCGCGGAGGCTCAAATATAAAAATATTTCCTGCGGCTGCGAAACCTGAGTGGGCTCGTCGGGAACTTCAAAGGCAGGCCACGAACCCGGGAGCGGATTTGCGTACACAAGCGAAAGCGCCATCGCCGCGCGCAGATATTTTTTCGCCTGCGCGGGCTGGTTCAAAAATATCGCGCCCAAGACGGGCGCCGCAGCGCCTATGGAGTTCGGGGCGGTTTCGTAAAAGTCGAAAAACGCGGGAAGGTCGTCGAGTATCGCGCGCTTTAGCTCCTTGGGCATATCCGCGCCGCCGTTTGCAAACCAGTCGGCTGCCAGAAACGCATAGTACCAATCGGCGGCGGATTTAACGTCGTCTTTGAGCGCAAACTCAAGGGCGCGCTTTTTTGCGTCGGCGGCAACGGCAGCCCAGCCTCCATCCGATTCGGACGAGTCCGCCGCAAACGCCGCGTCAACGCTCTCTCTGCCCAGCGGCGAGACGGGCGTCTTCGGCAAGTCGGGCAATTCGACGCCCCAAAGCAGACCCGCGAAAAACAATATGGCGGTACAAAAAAATCCTCTCATAGATAGCTACGGAATCTACATTGCGCGCAGCCGCCGTCAAGGTTAAAACGCCGTTTGAAAATTGCCCTCTACGGTAGTTTCAGAAACTCCGCGCCGAATACGGGCGAAGATACAAACTCTTCAATGCGCAAAAGCCTGTTGTATTTTGCGGTGCGCTCGCCGCGCTGGGGCGCACCGGTTTTTATCTGTCCGCAGTTGCAGGCAACCGCCAAGTCCGCAATGAAGGAGTCTTCGGTTTCGCCCGAACGGTGCGAAACAACGCATTTGTAGCCGTGCGACATTGCGAGATTTACGGCGTCGAGGGTTTCTGTGAGCGTTCCTATTTGGTTTGGCTTTATCAGAACCGCGTTTGCAACCTTTTCGGCAATACCCTTTGCAATCAGGCGCGGGTTTGTTGTAAAGAGATCGTCGCCGACAAGCTGGGTTGTCTGCCCGAGAACGCGCGTGAGGGACTTCCAGCCCGTCCAGTCCGATTCCGCGCAGCCGTCTTCAATGGAGAAAATCGGATACCTGCGCGAAAGCTCGAGCAGATACGCGACCATTTCCTCGGACGATCTGCGCGAGCCGCCCGATTTTTTGAAAGTATATTTTTTGCTCTCGGAATCGAAAAATTCGCTCGAGGCAACGTCGAGGGCAATCAGAACGTCTTTGCCGAATTTGTAGCCTGCCGCCCTCGTGGCGTCGGCAAGGCTCTCGAGGGCGTCGTCCGCGCCCGAAAACGGCGGGGCAAAACCGCCTTCGTCGCCTATTCCCGTAGAAAGCCCGCGCGCCTTCAGCCCGATTTTTAGGGCGTGGAGAATTTCCGCTCCCATTCGCAGCGCATGCGCAAAATTCTTTGCACCCGCGGGGACAATCATAAATTCCTGAATGTCTATGGGGGCATCGGAATGCGCGCCGCCGTTTAAAATGTTCATCAAGGGCACGGGCAGAACTTTTGCGTTGGAGCCGCCTATGTAGCGGAAGAGCGGCAGAGCGAGCGCGGCGGCGGCGGCCCTGCAGCAGGCGAGGGAAACGGCAAGCAGCGCGTTTGCGCCCAATGCGCGTTTGTCGGGAGTGCCGTCGGCGGCGATAATCGCGCCGTCTATGCCCGTCTGGTCAACCGCGTCGAAGCCGATCAAAACGCCCGAGAGTATTTCGCGGACGTTTCCCGCCGCTTTCAAAACGCCCTTGCCGCCGTAGCGCCGGCGGAATTTTTCGCGCCCTTTTTTCGATTTGAATTTCACAGAAGAGTCTCGCAATTCGCACGCCTCGCCGCTGCCTGTAGACGCCCCCGACGGCACGGACGCCGTGGCGCACACGCCGCACTCAAGTTCGACTTCAGCCTCCACGGTCGGATTTCCGCGGGAATCCAAAATTTCGCGCGCGGTAAGGTATTTTATTTTCGTGTCCATACGGCTTTATAACGGAAAAACTCCGCCCCGTTTAAACCGCCGACTTTCCGCCGCGCGCAATGGTACCACAAAAAAAGACGCAATTAAAATTGCGTCTTTTGGGTTGAAAATGGCGGAATCGCCCGCCTGCGTGTGAAATTTTAGAGAAGCCCGTTTGCGCCGAGAATCAGTAGCATCGCGTAGCCGATTGTCAGACCGAAGAACGCCACAATCAAGCCGACGGTCGCCATTTCCCTCTGCGTTGTAAGGCCCGCAGAATGGGCTATTGCATTCGGGGGCGTGCTGATGGGCAGAGCCATTGCAAGCGAAGACGAAAGCGCAACGCCGATAAGCAGTGTAGACGCACCGCCGAAGGACGTGAGAACATCGCCCATGCCGATTGCAACAGCCATCAAAACGGGTACCAGCAGCGCGCTTGTTGCCGTGTGCGACATAAACGTAGCCATCGCGTAGCAGAGCAGCCCCGCGCCAATAATCACCATCATCGGCGACCACGAAGAGAACGGAATTGAAGTCACCAAAGTCTTCGCCAAGCCCGTGCCCTGAAGCGCCACGCCCAAGGCAAAACCGCCCGCAACCAGCCAGAGAACGTCCCAGCTGATGGTCTTGAGGTCGTTTTTGTCTATCACGCCGGTGGCGCAGAATACAGCAATGGGAATCATTGCAACTACGTTTGAGTTGAGCCCCGTGAGGCGGTCGAACATCCACAGCAAGACGGTGACGGCGAACGTAATATAGACAATGTACGCCTTTTTGCTCTTTTCAAAAGTGCAGTCGAAATTAAGCTCGAGGGTTTTTCTCTTGAACGGGAACATCTTTATCATAATCGCCCAAGTTATGATAAGGATAACGAACACAAACGGCACCATGTAGCTCATCCATTGACCGAAGCCAATGCCCAAGTTCAGCCCCTCGGGGTCGTTGAGGTATTTCAGCGCGATTGCATTGGGAGGCGTACCGATGGGAGTGCCGATGCCGCCGATGTTTGCCGCAACGGGAATGGCAAGCGTCATTGCCGTTCTGCCCTTGCCGCCGTCCTTGCCCATGGGAGCAAGAAGCGGAGCCATAACGGCGAACATCATTGCCGTTGTCGCCGTGTTGCTCATAAACATCGAAAATATCGCCGTTACGCACATTATGCCCAAGAGAACGATTTCCGAACGCGTGCCGAAGGGTTTGAAGAGAACGCGCGCCAAGTTTTTGTCGAGATTGCATTTTGCCGAAGCTATCGCCAAAACGAACCCGCCCATAAAAAGCATAATTATGGGGTCGGCAAAAGACGCCATCAAATCCTTGTATTTTACGACATTGCCGAAAGACTCAATCGGCATATCGCCGCGCGTCAAGAACCATATCGAGCTGTTCGACACCGAGAGAAGCAAAATCGTGATGACCAAAACCGACGTAGTCCAAATCGGAATAGCCTCCAAAATCCACATGAAGGCGGCGAATATGAATACCGCTATCACGCGCTGTTCCACTACCGTCAGGTTCGGCATTCCGAAGACCGAGGCGGGAGCAAACCACGCGGCGAGAGCGGCTATGATTGATACTGCTAAGGATATTATTTTTCTCTTGTTCATTTATGTTTTGTCAAAAAAGTATTTGAAGCTCGGTGCGGATTGTCTCGGCGTCTACAACGTTGTCGGCTGAACCCGAGCGCTGGGCGGGAACGCCCGAAAACTGCGTAAATTCGTACCCTATCTGCACTTTTATGTTGTGTCCGGAAATGTACCAGTTAAGTCCGAAGTAGAACCCCTGAGCCTCGTTGAAAACGCGCGAAGCCGCCACATCGGGAGCGCGGCGCAGCGCGTCCCCGACGGAAACTCCCCTGCCGTCGGTATTGAGGTACGAATACCTGAACACGGGCGCGAGCTTCCCCGCGCCGATGTCGAAGGCGTATTCTGCCATAAAGTTAAGCCCTATCGGCAGCGCGTAGGCGTATTCGCCCGATGCGTACCTCTTGCCGTCCTCTACGCCAGCCGAGAGAAACTCCGCCAGAATCTTCCAGTCGGCGGCGTCTATTTGAATGTAGGGGTTCGCCGCCCAGATTCCCTCGGCGGAATTGCGGTTGAGCTTGTTGGCGTTGTCGCCGTAGGCGGTGTTCAAGCCGCATTTGACTTTCGCCCAGTCGAAACTCAAAGACTGCGATATACTGAACCAAAAATCGGGGGAATTGTCGCCGCCGCGGTTCACGAGATCGAGAATATCCAGCTCGTAGTTTTGCGAATTGGAAATACCCGCAAAGTATTCAAAGCCCTTTATCGACTGCGATTTCCCGTACCAGTACGCGCCCGTCATAAAGCCGCCTATGCCGAGCTTTCTGTCCGCCTTGCCGTACGTGCCCGTCCAGTAGTTTGTTGCCAGAGAGCGCTCTATGCAAAAAAGTTTAAAAGCCGATGTG
>DAVZIV010000019.1:0-12151 GCA_052273125.1 Candidatus Merdousia sp.
ATGTACAAAATTATTCGGCATAACAACGCCCGAATTTAAGACTTCGGCGAAGGGGAAAGTCAACATTTCTTTTGGAGGGCGCGCCCGCGGCGCCTTTGCGGAAAATCGCGCCGGAAAGTTTTGCGCCAAGCTGCGGAAACAACAGCCGTTTTGCGGCGCTTTTTTTACGAAAAAACTTGCAAGTCTGCGTAAAATATGCGTTGATAACGCGGAATACCGTATGAGGCAGACCGAAGACATTATCCAAAAACTTTTGAGCATCCGCAGGGCTGCGGAGCTTTCCGAGTCGCCGGAGATGTCCGACGAGGAAGTCCAAATTCTGCGCGATTTCATCATGGAAAACCGCAGGCAGGTTCCGCCGTTTGCCCTCGCCCATTTCGACAGGCTCGAAGCGTCGGGCAAAAAGGGCATAGCCGAAGTGGTAGACAAAAAATGCGCCGCCTGCGGCACGCCGATTGCCGACGACGAAATAGCCTATCTGCAAAAGAACAAAAACATAGGCGTTTGCGATAACTGCTTTGCATTCATCTATATGGACGATCCTAAGTTCCATTGCGACGACGCCTTCTTCAAAAAGCTTCTCGAAGAGGGAAAAAAAGAAAGACTAAAGTCGGCAAAATAAAGCCCTTGCCTTCGGGATAACGCCCGAAATTTTTTTCCCTTCCCGCATTGCCCCTCCCGAATTTGAAGGGGATTTTTTGCCCGCGTGAAGCCGTTTTTTGCCGCAAAGTGTGCGTTTTTTTGAGACTCTGGAGCAAACTTGGAGCGTCGGGCAATGGCGCATAAAAATGTTGACGAAACGAGCGCCAAAGGCGAGAATTGCACGCATTATGACAAAAGAGCAATTCAAGACGGAATTTGAAACGCGCCGACTCAAAGTGGAGGCGGCAATTAAAAAATATCTCCCCGCTGAAGACACAAGACCTTCGATAGTGCACAAGGCAATGCACTACAGCATGGAGGCCGGCGGCAAGAGAATCCGCCCGATGCTGCTCTTGGCCGCCCACGAAATGTTCCCGTCGGAAGTCGACCCGCTGCCCGCGTGCGTGGCGATTGAGTGCCTGCACACATACTCGCTCATTCACGACGACTTGCCCTGTATGGACAATTCCGACCTGCGCCGCGGCAAACCCACCTGCCACAAACAGTTTGACGAAACTATGGCGCTTCTCGCCGGCGACGCCCTGCTTACATACTCTTTCCGCCTGCTTGCCGACGCGTACAAGGCGCGTCCCGAAATTGCGGCGGGCTTGGTTTTCGACCTTGCCGACGCAGGCGGCAGCCAAAAAATGATTGGCGGACAGGTTGAGGACGTTCTCGGAGAGCGCGAGGGCAAGATGACCCCCGACCGCCTCAACTTCATTCACGACAACAAAACCGCCGCGCTCATCACCGCCGCCGTCACAATGGGAATAAGGCTTGCCGACGACTATTCGGAGGAAAAGCTCGAAATAGCCCGCCGCATAGGCAAGAACATCGGCTTGGCATTTCAGGTTATAGACGACATTCTCGACGTCACAAGCGACGCCGCCACAATGGGCAAGACCACGGGGCTCGACGCCGCCAACGGCAAGATGACCTACGTTTCGCTCTTCGGAATAGACCGCTCGCGCGAAATCGCCGCCGAGCTTACCGCAGAGGCTGTCGCCGACTGCAAAAAGCTCAGCCAAAACTGCGAATTTTTCGAGGCTCTAATTAACTATATGTTAAACAGAATCAACTAATATTTAATACAAAAAGGAGGGACTATCAAATGATAATAGAACCGAGAGTCAAGGGTTTCCTGTGCATAACCGCGCACCCGACGGGCTGCGCAAGGAACGTCGACGAACAGATAGCCTACGTGAAATCCAAAGGCGCAATCGACGGCGGCTGCCGCTCCGCGCTGGTCGTAGGTTCCTCCACCGGCTACGGCTTGGCAAGCCGCATTTGCGCGGCGTTCGGCTGCGGCGCTTCGACGGTCGGCGTTTTCTTTGAACGCCCCGGAGACCCCGTCCGCGAACGCCCCGCAAGCGCGGGCTGGTACAACACTCTTGCCTTTTCCGAACGCGCAAAAGAGGCGGGGCTTTACACCGCCGACATCAACGGCGACGCATTTTCCGACGCCGTCAAGGAGCAGGCAATTCAGGCAATAAAGGCAAGCCCTCTGGGCAAGGTCGATTTGATAATATACTCGCTCGCATCTCCGCGCAGAACCGACCCAAAAACGGGGCAGGTCTACAAAAGCGTGCTCAAAACCGTCGGCGAGCCGCGCAAAGACAAGAGCCTAAATACCGATACAGCCGAAGTCATAGAAGTGGAAGTTCCCGTTGCCACCGCCGCCGAAATTTCCGACACCGTCAAAACTATGGGAGGCGAAGACTGGCAGCTTTGGATTGACGCCCTCGACAAGGCGGGCGTGATTGCCGACGGCTGCAAGTCAGTTGCGTATTCGTACCTCGGGCCGACGCTCACCTACCCGATATACCGCGACGGCACAATAGGCTGCGCCAAGAAAAACCTCGAATCAACCGTTCCGCAAATTGACGCCGTTTTGAAAAAATACGGCGGCTCGGCGTTCGTGTCGATGAACAAGGCGCTCGTAACTCAGGCAAGCAGCGCAATTCCCGTGGTTCCGCTCTACGTCTCGATACTCTACAAAGTGATGAAGGAAAAGGGCGTGCACGAAAACTGCATTATGCAAATTCAGCGCCTCTTCGACGCCGAGCTTTACAACGGCAATATCCCGCAACTCGACGCCGACGGCCGTATTCGCATGGATACCCTCGAATTGCGCGACGACGTTCAAAAGGCGGTTTTCGATATTTGGCCGAAAGTCTCCACCGAAAATCTCGACGAATTGACCGATTTTGCGGGTTATAAAAAGGAATTTTTAAAACTCTTCGGCTTCGGAGTAGACGGCGTGGATTATTCGGCAGACGTCGGAAAAATCTAACCCGCAGGGCGGAACTTTATCCGCCTCTCGCCGCCGAACCAAAAGAAAAAGAATGATAAGGCGGCGCTCATTTTGCGGGAGCAAAATAGCCGCGCCGCAAGAAGGAGGCGCACCTGCGCCCGCGCCGCAAAATAAAATTTTCGCTTAATGATATTCACCGACAAAGCGGCGGAAAATTTTTGCTTGTCAAAAATCCGCCGCGCCAAAAGATAAAAATGGAAAATAATAAGAGAATAAGAGTTCTGCTTGTAGACGACCAGCCGATTATAGCCGAGGCTGTCAGACGCATGGTGGAAAACCAGCCGGACATCGAGTTCTTTTATTGTAAAAACCCGCTCGAGGCGCTTTCGACTGCGGCACAAGTAAAACCCACCGTCATATTGCAGGACTTGGTCATGCCCGACGTTGACGGGCTTACGCTTGTGAAATATTTTAGGGCAAACCCCGCAACAAGGGAATTGCCCCTCGTGGTGCTCTCGTCAAACGAAGACGCCGCAACAAAATTCAAAGCCTTTGAAAACGGCGCAAACGATTATATGGTGAAGTTCCCCCACGCGCTCGAAGTGCTGGCGAGAATCCGCTACCACTCGGCGGCATATACCAATTACCTAGAGCGCAACAGGGCAATGGCGGAACTCAAAAAGAGCCGCGACGCCCTCAAAAACGAGCTTGAACAGGCGGCGCAGTACGTGGAAAACCTGCTGCCGAAAAAACTCGACACGGCGGAGTTTTCCGCCGACTGGATTTTCAAAAGTTCTACGGAACTCGGCGGCGACTGCTTCGGCTACGGGGCGATAGACGCCGAAAACTTCGGAATGTACCTGCTGGACGTCTGCGGACACGGCGTGGGTGCGGCGCTGCTCTCGGTCTCTGTGATGAATGTGCTGCGCTCGCAAAGCCTGCCCGACGTCGATTTCAGAAAGCCCGCACAGGTGCTCGACGCGCTCAACAACGCATTCCCTATGGAGCGCCAAAACAACATGTTTTTTACGCTCTGGTACGGCGTGTACAACGCGCGCGAACGCACAATAACATACGCCTCGGGCGGACACCCGCCCGCGCTGCTCGTCTGGCAGGGCGGTTGCGCCGAACTTTCCACACGCGGAATGGTGGTCGGCGGCGTGCCCGATACCCGCTACAAAGAGGCAGTAGCCTCCGTGGCGGCACAGGCGCGCCTGTACGTCTTCAGCGACGGCGTGTACGAAATCGAAGACGCAGAGTCGGGAAACGTTATGGGCTTTGCCGACTTCAAAAACAAGTTGGTTTCGCTGCCGCAAAACTCGCCGAAGATTTTGCCGATGTTTGAATACGCCGTTAGGAAACAGAATACGGACAAATTCAAGGACGACTATTCGATGTGCGAAATAGCCTTTAAACTCTGACCGAAATGCAAAAAGAATATCCAGCCGATTTGCGCCAGTTGGGGGCTCTCGCCGCCGACATAGACGCATTTTGCGCCGCGAACAACGCGCAGACTGCGGCGTTTGCATTGAACCTTTCCGCCGACGAGCTTTTTACAAACGCAGTCTCCTACGGCTACCGCGGCGACGCCTCGGGAAAAATCTCCGTTTCAATGCGCATGCTGCGCGGCGGCGTGGAAATGGTAATTGAGGATTCCTCGCCGCAGTTCGACCCGTTTTCGGCGGAAGAGCCAGAGCTTTCGGGCGATGTCTCGGAGCGCAAAATAGGCGGTCTGGGCGTGTTCTTCGTCAAAAAAAATATGGACGAATATTCGTACGCGCGCCGCGGCGGCAAAAACATAATAACGCTTTTCAAAAAGATTTGATATGTCGGGAAATTTGGCAGACGTGCGCGGCTTGAGAATAAACTTCGGTTCTACCGAAGCCGTAAAGGGCGTCGATTTTAGCATAGGCAAAAACGATTCCGTCGCAATCGTGGGCGAAAGCGGCTCGGGCAAGAGCGTCTCGGCAATGAGCATGGCGCGCCTGCTCCCCCCGCCGCCAAGCTGCGAAGTCTCGGGCGAAATTCTCTTCAGGGGCGAAGACGTCAACAAGATGTCGGCGCAGCGCCTGCGCAGGCTCCGCGGCGGCGAAATAGCCTACATTTTCCAAGAGCCGTCAACTTCGCTAAACCCCGTATTTACGGTCGGCGCGCAAATTGCCGAGGCCGTGCGCCTGCATATGCCACGGGAAAAAAACGTGCGCCAAAAGGTTGTCTCGGCATTGGAGGAAGTCGGAATACGCAACGCAGCCGAGCGCTACGGCGCATACCCGCACGAACTTTCGGGCGGAATGCAGCAGCGAGTGATGATTGCAATGGCGCTTGCCTGCGCCCCTAAACTTCTCGTCGCCGACGAGCCCACAACCGCGCTCGACGTGACCATTCAAAAGCAGATTATAGAGCTTTTGGCGGAGGTCCGCCGCAGGCGGGGAATGTCGCTGCTGCTGATAACCCATAATTTCGGCATAATATCGAGCCTGTGCGAGCGCGTGATTGTGATGTTTCGGGGCGAAATTGTAGAGAGCGGGCTCTGCGCCGACGTTCTGAAAAATCCGCAGCACCCCTACACGAGGGCGCTCATAGACTGCGTGCCGCGCCTCAACGACAAATCGCGAAAATTAAAACCGATAGATTATGACAGCCTCAAATAAAAACTGCGAACTTTTGAGAGTGGAAAACCTCGTGGTTTCGTACCCGCTGGGCGGCGGCATTTTTTCTTCGGGCGCAAAAAAATTCAACGCCGTGGACGGCGTTTCCTTTGAAGTGGGCAGGGGCGAAATCGTCGGACTTGTCGGCGAGAGCGGCTCGGGCAAAACGACAATCGGACGCTCGATTGTGCGCCTTGCCCCGCGCGAATCCGGTAGTATTTTCTACGGCGGCGCGGAGGTTTCCGCCCTTTCGGACTCGGAATTCCTTCCCTACAGAAAGAAAATCCAGATGATCTTCCAAGACCCGTTCAATTCGCTCAATCCGCGAATGAAAATCTTGGATATTGTTTCCGAACCGCTCGATATCCATTTTAAAAACCTCTCTCCCGCACAAAAGCGCGACAGGGTTGCGCACCTGCTCGAGCGCGTCGGCTTGACGCCCGACCATATGGCGCGCTACCCGCACGAGTTTTCGGGCGGACAGCGACAGCGCATAGGCATTGCCCGCGCTCTGGCGGTCGAGCCGCAGTTCCTCATTTGCGACGAGCCCGTCAGCGCCCTCGACGTTTCCGTTCAGGCGCAGATTGTCAACCTGCTTGAAGACCTGCGCAGGGAGTTTTCAATAGCAATGCTTTTCATCGCCCACGACATCGCCGTTGTGGAGTACTTAAGCGACAGAATATTGGTGATGACCGGCGGAAAAATAGTCGAAAGCGGCGCCGCCGAAGAGGTTTGTTCCAATCCGCAGCACCCGTATACAAAGGCGCTCATAGACGCCGTTCCCAAGTTTTAAAATGCCGGATTTTTTGCGCATATTGATGCTTGCGGTTTTGGCGGCGGCGCTTTCGGGCTGTTCCGACGGCTCTCGCCCCGCCGACGCCGCAGCTCGCGAAGGCATTCTGCTTGTGGGCAATTCCGCAGATCCGGGATCCCTCGACCCCGCGCTTGCCACGGGCTTTTCGGAATCGCGCATTCTAAACGCGCTTTTCGAGGGGCTTGTGCGCGCGGACACAAAAACGCTCGAGATTAGGCCCGCCGTTGCAAAGCGCTGGGAGGTTTCCGACGACGGGCTAAGATACGTTTTTTATCTCGACGAAAACGCCAAGTGGTCGGACGGCGTGCCCGTGGGGGCGCGCGATTTTGTCTTCGCGTGGCGCAGGGCGGTCAGCCCTGGCGTCGGGGCGGAATATGCGTCGCTGTTTTCGGCCGTTGAGAACGCGCCCGAGATTCTTTCGGGCAGGGAGCGCGACATCTCAAAACTGGGCGTGCGCGCAGTCTCCGACAATGTTTTGGAAGTGAAGCTGCACCGCCGCTGCCCGTACTTTCTCTCGCTGCTTTATATGGGCGTGTTCTACCCGCTGCGCGCCGACATTCTTGAAAAATTCGGCGCCGACAAGCTTCCCAACGCGGTTTGGACAAAGCCCGAAAACATCGTCTCAAACGGCGCATTCAAACTTTCTCAATGGCGGATAAACGACCGCGTGAGCGTCCGCAGAAATCCGTTTTACGCAAATCAAAATTTGATAAAATTAAACGGAATAGATTTTTTCCCGATAGCCAATCTCAACACGGAGGACAGGGCTTTCAGAACGGGGCAGCTGCACATTACGGATTCCGTAGCGCCGTTTAGAATACCCGAAATCCGCGCGCGCGCGCCGCAGACGCTGCGCAGCGACAAGTGGCTGGGCGTTTACTACTACGTTTTCAACACCTCGCGCAAACCATTCGACGACCCGCGCGTGCGCAGGGCGCTTTCGCTTGCAATAGACCGCCGCGCCATAATCGACGGCTGCATCAAGGGCGGACAGGAAGAGGCGTATTCGTTCGTTCCCGAGGGATGCGGCGGCTTCAAAACGTCGGCGGACGTATTGCGCAGGCGCGACGTTGCCCTTGCAAAACGCCTGCTCGCCCAAGCGGGCTATCTGGAGGGCAGGGGCTTCCCGAAAATCAGAATTACATACAATGTATCCGAACAGCACAAGCCTGTGGCGGAGGCTATCCAGCAGATGTGGCGCGAAACTCTCGGGGTTGAGGCGCAGCTCTACAATCTATCTTGGCCGGCGTATTTGGCGGCGCGGCGCGCGGGCGATTTCGACGTTGCGCGCGCAAGCTGGGTGGGCGATTTCGCCGAACCCGAGACATTTCTCAACGTGTTTTTGACGGGCAGCGCGCTCAACCACACGCGCTGGAATTCGCCCGAATACGACGCCATCGTGCGTTCTGCCGCGTCTGCGGCGGACACTTCCGCGCGGCTTGACGCACTCGCCAAGGCGGACGCGCTTTTGGCGCGCGAGTCCCCCATAATGCCCATTTATTATTATTCCAAAGTCTACAGGATAAGCCCCGCAGTGAAAAACTGGAACGCCAACTTGCTCGACTACCACGACTTCAAGGAAGTTTATCTCAGCCCTCTCCCGTCGAAATGAAATACATTGCAAAGAGACTTTTGGAGGCCGTGCCCGTATTCCTGTTTATCATAACGGCGGTTTGGGCAATGGTGAGGTTTGTCCCCGGCGGGCCGTTCGACAGGGAGCGCCCCGTATCGGAGGAGACTCTCGCGGCCATGAACGCCTATTACGGTTTGGACAAACCCCTTTATGTGCAGTACGCCGTTTTTTTGAAAAATTTGGCGCGCGGCGACCTCGGGCCTTCCTACAAATACAACGGCTGGCGGGTGGGCGAAATCCTGCGCGAAAAGGCGGCGGTGTCGCTCCAGCTGGGCGCGTGCGCGCTGGTGTGGGCGGCGGTTTTCGGCACGGCTTTGGGCATTTTGTCCGCGGCGTTTAGGCGTGGCGCGGCGGGGGTTGCGCTTTCGGTCGCCTCTCTTGCCGGCGTGTGTCTGCCCGCGATGGTTTTGGGGCCGATTCTTATTCTCGTTTTTTCGCTCAGACTGAAATGGTTCAATTCGATGGGCTGGAATTGTCCCGCCGACGTCGTGTTGCCGTCGGCGACGCTGGCGCTCTTCTATGTGGCGTGGATTGCGCGCCTTACGCGCAGCGGAATTGTCTGCGAACTCGGCAAGAACTACGTTCGGACGGCGCGCGCAAAGGGCGTAGGGGAAACGCGGATATTTTGCGTGCACATTCTGCGCAATGCAATGCAGCCTGTGGTGTCGTACCTCGGTCCGGCGGCAGCGGGGCTACTCACGGGGTCGTTCGTGGTCGAGAGCCTCTTCCAAATCCCTGGGCTGGGCAAATTTTTCGTCTCGAGCGCCCTCGACAACGATTACACAATGATTCTCGGCTGCGTGATGCTCTATGCTGCCTTCATCTTGTTTTTCAATATCTTAAGCGATGCCGTTTTGGCTATCGTCAACCCGCGCGTGGGAAAGGAGCTTCGGAAATGAACATATGTAGAAAAGGCGTATTTTCCACCGTCGCGGGTAAAATTGCCGCCGACAGATTCGCGCTGGCGTGTCTGATTGTGCTTGTTGTCATTGCCGCAATGTGCGCTGCGGCGGGGCTGATTTGCCCCGACGGGTACCGCGCCCAGAATTTGGCGCTCGGGCTTTCCGCGCCGAGCTTCTCGCACATTTTCGGAACAGACACCCTCGGGCGCGATGTTTTCGCCCGCGTACTTTACGGCGGCAGGGTGTCCTTTGCCGTCGGGATTGTGGCCACGTTTGTTGCGGTGTTTATCGGCGTGCTTTACGGCACTGTTTCGGCGATGTCGGGCGGGGCGGTGGACAATGCAATGATGCGCATTGTCGATGTAATCTATACGCTGCCGTTTACGATTTTCGTAATCCTGCTGATGGTTGTCTTCGGCAGGTCTTTGTGGCTGATATTTGCGGCAATCGGCGCGGTTGAATGGCTGACGATGGCGCGAATTGCCCGCGGGGCTGCTTTGGAAGTGAAGTCGCGCCAGTTTGTGGAGGCGGCAAAAGTTTTGGGGCAGTCGCGCTTGGGAATTTTGACGCGCCACATTCTACCGAATATGCTCTCTCCCGTGTTTGCATGCGCGGCGCTGACTGTGCCGAGCGTGATGATGTTGGAGGCGTTTTTGAGCTTTCTGGGGTTGGGTGTGCAGGCGCCGCTGCCCTCGTGGGGCTCTCTTATTAAAGACGGCGCCGAATATATGGAAGACGCCCCGTGGCTGCTGGTTTTCCCGTCGCTGTTTTTCAGCATTACGTTGTTTTGCCTCAACAGAATAGGCGAGGCGCTTTCCGAATCAAAGGTTTCCCGATGAATTCGACGGCAATAATAGGTGCGGGCGCATCCGGAATGTTTTGCGCCGCAAATCTCGATTCCGGCGCGGAAATCTTCGACGCACAGCCGGCCCCCCCATGAAAAAGCTTTTGCTCACGGGCGGCGGGCGCTGTAATTTTACGAACCTCAACATAGACGGCGGCGACCTGCGCCGTTTCTATCCGCGCGGTGCGAACAGCCTGCGCAAGTGTTTCGGCAGATTTTCCGCCAAGGACGCCGCGGAATTTTTCGGGAGGCTTGGCGTTCCGTCGAAAGAGGAGGATGAAGGGCGGCTTTTCCCCGTTTCGGACAAATCTTCCGACATTGCCGACGCGCTTCTTGCCGAGTCGTTGCGCCGCGGCTGCAAGATACATACGTCAATGTCCGTTGCGGCGCTGGAGCGCTGCAACGGCGGATTCAGGCTTTCCTTCGCCGATTCTTCCGTGTGCGAATTCAAAAACGTAGTAGTGGCAGTTGGCGGAACGTGGGGGGCGGCGCTGCGGCGCGGCATTGAAAATATGGGGCATTCGTTCGCCGAATCGCTGCCTTCGCTCTTTGCGCTCAAGACGCGCGAAGCCGGCGGCAAGTTTTTCAGAAGCGGCGTTAGCGTGCCCGACGCCGTCGTTTCGGCGAAATTCGGCAAGGCGGAAATTTCGGGAAGGGGGGCGTTGTTGTTCACGCATTTCGGAATAAGCGGGCCCGCCGTTTTGAAATTTTCGTCGTTTGCGGCGCGCGAGCTGGCAAAGTGCGGCTACAATCTCTCTGTCAAAATAAATTTCCTTCCGAGGCTTCCCGTAGAAGACATTTTGGCGGCGTTTGTCGTTGCAAGGCGCTCCGAAGCGAAAAAATTTCTGAAAAATTTCTGTCCGTTCGACATTCCCGACGCTCTCTGGCTGCCGATTCTCGACATCTCTGGCGTGCCGTGGAACAGTATCTACGCCGAACTTTCGCGCGCGCAGTCTGCGGAGATTGCTCGGAACTTGCACTCGTTTGAATGCGGAGTTTCGGGAAGAGCCGCCGCGGGGAGCGAATTTGTAATGTGCGGGGGACTTGAATGTAAGAATGTTGATTTCTCCACAATGCAAAGCCGCAGGGTTGCGGGACTGTTTTTTCTCGGCGAATGTCTCGACATAGACGGCATTACGGGCGGTTTCAACCTGCAGGCTGCGTGGAGCACTGCCAAAGTTTGCGCCGATTTTATCAACTCCGGAAAATAAAATTAAAAAATTGTGAAAAAAAAGTTGATTTTTTAGAAAAAGTTTCCGATTATAGCAGCATAAAGAATTTCCTCCCCCATCATATATAGATAGCAGCGCCCGAATGAAATTATTTCGGGCGCTGTCTTTTTTGCGGCGCGCCGCCGCCATTTTCATCGAGATTCGGATACAAAAAAAGCGCGTAAACGCGCCTTTAAAAAATCGGGGTTGCCGTTTTGCGTTGCGGCTATTTGAACATTGCGACAATCTCTTCGAGCGTTGTCTGTCTTTCCTCTGCGGTTTTGAGGTCTTTTATTTTCAGCGTGCCGTTTTTGATTTCGTCTTCGCCCACGACAAGCGCGTATTTTGCGCCCACGGCGTCCGCCTGTTTGAATTGTTTGCCAAAGCCCGCGGATTTCAACGGGTAGTCTGTCCTGATTCCATTTTGGCGGAGCTTGCAAATAATTGCAAGGGCGTCTTTTCTGACAGCTTCAGAGCCTATGACTGTGTAGATTTGCGGGGGAAAATCGTCGCTTAGTAGTTTGCCGACAAGTTCGAGAAGGTCGGCAACGGTCACGTCGCCCATTCCGAACCCGACGGCGGGCATCGCCTGATAGCCGAGTTTGCCGACGAGGTTGTCGTACCTGCCGCCGCCTGCGAGCGCGCGCCCCGTGCCCACGATTTGGAACGCCTCGAACACGAAGCCCGTGTAGTAGGCAAGCCCGCGGACAATTCCCATATCCACCGACACGAACTGCGCTACGCCCAAGCCTTCAAGCAGCGCAAGCAGGTCTTTCCAGTCCTGTATGCGGGCGGGGATTTGGGCGTTGTCGGGGCATTTCTTTGAGAGGAACTCGCCGAGTTTCTCCACGCTGTCAAGCCCCGCAAGAGCGCGGATGTCGGCTATTAGGGCATCGGCGGAGATGTTCGTGCCCGCGAGGGCTTCCTTCATCATTTCCGAAAGCGCCCCGGGAGAGACTTTCTCGAATTTGTCCACAACCGAGAGCACCGGAATTAGTCTGGCGTCGTCCACGCCGCAGCTTTGCAGGAACAGCACCCAGAGAGTTCTGTCGCCGAGGCGCAGTTTAAAATGTGTTTCGTCCAACCCGAAAACCCGCAACGATTCAATCAAAAGCGCTATGATTTCGGCATCGGCGTTGAGGGAACTCTCCCCCAAAATGTCTGCGTTGTACTGGTAGAATGCGCGCAGACGCCCTTTTTGCT
>DAVZIV010000020.1:0-11996 GCA_052273125.1 Candidatus Merdousia sp.
CAAGAAGCGCGAAGCCGACGAAGTCGCGTGGCTGACGGCAAACGCCCTGCTGAAGATAAAACCCGCCGACGAACTGCTCAAATACTGGGTCGGGCGCTCGCTGCTGAATTTGGCGCAGTCTCTCGAAGAGCGCGCCCTCCAGCGCGACGCAAAGGCGGCGTATTCGCTGATTGCGGAAATGAACCTGCCCTCTGCGGGCGCGGCGCGGAAAAAAATATCATCTTTAAAAAAGGAATAAAATGCAAAACGTGTTCGATTTTTTCAATGCCGGCGGGCCGATGATGTACCCGCTTGCCCTTTTGGCTTTCATAATTCTTATTATGTTTTCCGAAAGATTGTTATACTTGCACAAGGGGCAGATTAGGGCGGTAGAGTTTGTGGCGGGCATAAAAGAGTCCCTAAAGAAGCGCAGACTTCTGGAGGCAATCACCATTTGCGACGAAAGCTACGGGCCCGTTCCCTGCGTCGTGAAGGAGGCGCTCATAAATTCGGAGGCTTCTCCCGACGTGCTTTCGCAGGCGGTCAACACCGCCGCCGTCAGCCAGTTCGCGCTGCTTAGCCGCAGAATTTCGAGCTTGGCAATGCTTGCAAAAGTCGCGCCGCTGCTGGGGCTTATGGGCACGGTCTTGGGCTTTCTTTCGATTTTTTCGGCAATGGGCGAAAGTGCCTCTTTTGTGTCGGTTGCCGAGCTTTCCACCGGAATTTACAACGCGCTGATTTCGTCGGCATTCGGTTTGTTTGTGGCGGTCGTCGGGTGGCTGGCTTACAGCTTTTTAAACAGCAAGCTCAAGGCGCTCGCGCAGGATATAGATTGGGCGTCGAACGAAATTATGCTTTTCATCGTCCGCAAAATGCCCGAAAAGGAAGATCTCTACATAGAAGGCGGGGAGAAAAAATGACGCCCGTAAACGTATTTGCAAAAGTTCCAAAAGAGAGCTTTTTCATAAGCTCGGCGGCGCTGCTGGACATTCTGCTGATTGCAATGATGCTGATGCTCACGGCGTCCAAATTCGTGCTCGCCCCCGGAATGTCGATGGAGCTTGGCGGCAAAAACTCGCTGCCCGAGACTTCCGCTCCCGACTACGCGGGCGTTGATTCCGACCTGAGCGTGCTCACCGCCGAGGGCAACTCAATGCTGATTTTCGACGGCTCCATTTTCAATATGGCGTCCCTTGCAAAAAAGATGAAGACGTTCAAGGGCGGTGGCGATGTCCTGCTGATAAAGGCGGACAAGAATATGTCCATTGATTCTCTGGTAAAGATTGCCGAAATCGCCAAGACGGGCGGCTTCAAGAAAATCCACATAGCGGCAAAGCCACGCAAATGAAAATTTCGGCAAAGTTGAAAGAATGCACAGTAATCGCCGCGGTTTCCGCTGCGGCAATGGCGGCGTTTTTTCTCTTTATGCCGAAGCTCGGCCTAAAGCCCGTCGAGGTTGCGCCGCAGAAAGAATCGGCCGTTGTTTTTGATTTTCTCGACAGCGGCAACGGCGAAATGGGCGAATTGAACGACTTCGCCCCTATGTTCATTCCCACCCGCTGGAACAATTCGGGCGGCAAATTTTTGGGCGACATTTCACTGCGCAACATTGCCGAGCCGGAGATCTACCCCGTGTACGGAATCGACGTTGAAATAAAGCCAGACATAAACCCCGTGCCGTTTTCCGATACCGACAAGCTTTTGATTTTTATGCGCGGGGCGTTTGCGTCTTTCGGGCGCGACAATCCCGCCGCAACGTCTTCCGCGCCGCGCTCGGCGCTTGTCTTAGTCAGGGATTTGTCCACTGGGCGCGAAGTTTTTAGAAAAGACATATCTGTTGAATCGGGCGTGCCGATGCTTGAAATTTCGGAATTTTTACTGCGCAACGACAACGGGTTGGTGCAGGCGCCTTTTCTGCAGAAGTCTTCGGGAAACGAAGCCGTCGATTTGCAAAACCGCGCCCTACTGCGCGAAAAAATATCGCCGCAGCTTCCGTCGGGCGATTTCAAGGCTACAATAATTCCGTAGCTTTTGCGCATATCGGGCACCGAAAGGGCGTCCTCCGATTCGGAGAACGCCCTTTCAAATTTCGCCGAATTTTCGGCGTTCGCGTTAAATACGCATCGGCATTACAACGCAGAGGAAGTTGTCCAGAGTCTTGAAAACGCCCGGGGTGTTTTCGTCTTTGAACTCGAAATAGATTTCGTCCTTCGTGAGCTTTGAGAGCGGGCTTTGGAGGAAGTCTGGGTTGAAGCCTATCTGGACTTCGGGGCCGTCGTACTCAATTTCTATGGTTTCGTTAGCCTCGCCCACGTCTACCGTTTGGCAGGAAACTTCAAGCTGGTTGTTGGACATTTTCAAGCGCACGAGTTTCTGCTTGTCGTTTGCAACAAGCGAAATGCGCTGGACGGTTGCCAACATAAGCTCGCGCTCCACCTTTATGCGGTGCTCGGCTTCCTTGGGGATTACCTGCTTGTAGTTGGGGTAGTTGCCCTCGAGGATTTTCGACACCAGATATATCGAACCCGTAAGCCCGTTGCTTTCGGACTCTTCGCCTAAAGTGATGTCAAAGGCAACCTGCCTGTTGTTGAAGCTGATTTTTACCGACTTGCCCTGCGTGAGCAGTTTTTCCAATTCCGAAACCGTGTTCTTGGGCAGAATAATGCTGCCTTCCTCTTCGGGCGTGAGTTTAAGCTCGCGCGAGATGAGCGCCAAGCGCTTGCCGTCTGTCGCCACAAGCGTGAGCTTGTCTTCGGCGAAATTGAAGAACACGCTGTTGAGAACGTATCTGTTTTCGTCGGCGCTTTGGGCGTACGAAACGGAGCGCAGCATATTGAGAAGTTCCTGCGGGTTGAACTCGTAGCTGTGCTGGTTGACGAAGCTCGGCAACGGCGGGAAGCCCTCGGCCTTGAGACCGTTGATTTTGTAGTTGACGGTGCCCGAGCGGATAGACCCCTGAACGCCGTCGGTGGATTCCACCGTGATTTCCTGAAGGGGGGCTGCCATTATAATCTGGGCGAGTTTCTTGGCGGGCAGGGTGATGTCGCCTGCGGATTCCACTTCGGCCTTGATTGCGCATCTGATTGCCAAGTCGAGATTGGTGGTCGTCAGCATCACTATGCCGTTTTCCGCCTTAATCAATACGTTTTTGAGTTCGGGGAACTGCGTATTGCTGCCGACGACGTTTATGACCTGTCGCAGACCCGTTACAAAATGCTCTTTGTTGATTTTAAATTTCATAAATTGACGCTCAATATATTTGGGTTGAATTTAGCGCACAAGCTATCCGCATTTTCGCCCGATTTCCAGCAAATTTTTCCGAAAAAAAACGGGCAGAGGCGGCGCTTCTGCGCACGGAAAGCGGGCTTATTGTTGCCCTTCAAGAAATTCCAGACCGTTTGCCGCGCCGTTTTCCATCTTTATGCGGCGGTAGTAGCAGCCGCGGCGCGGAAGACCGTCCTTGTTCTTTGTGTGGCACGAGCCTTTGCCCGCCATCTTGACTTTGTAGACAACGGAATTCTGCTCGCAGTTTACAAGAATATCCACAAGTTTGAGGTAGTCGCCGCTCGTCTTGCCCTTTATCCAGAGTTCGTTTCTCGATGTGCTCCAGAATGTAGCCATACCTTCCTTTATCGCGGTGTCGAGCGCCAGCTGGTTGGCGTAGCCTACAATGAGCACTTCGCCCGTTTCGGCGTCTTGGGCTATTGCGGGGATTACGTCGGCGCCGCAGTTGGCAACTTTCCTGAGCTTTGTAAAATCTATGTTCAGGTTGAGACCTTCTTCTATTTCTTTACTCATAATTGTTTTCCATATTGGAGATTTCGCTCTTCTTTTCAACAATTTTTTGCGCAATCACAGCGTCTTTGAATAGCGTTTGCCGCCGCCGAGTTTGTTGTCGAAGAGCATTGCAATGTTGCGCAGAAAAAGCCTGCCGAGATTGCCTACTTCAAAGCGGTCGTCGAAAAGCTCGACGAGCCCGTCCTTCCTGAAATCTTCAAGCCCCGCCATCGCGTCGGCGAAAACCGTCTTGAAATCCACGCCGTAGTTGCCGTAGTTTACCTTAAGAGAACACATAATGTCCATAATTATGCCGCGGCGCACGATGTCGTCGGCTGAAAGGACAAGTCCCTTTGAAATCGGCAGAACGCCGTTTGACACGCTTTCGGCATAGAGGCGCATATCCTTGTGGTTCTGACGGTACGAAGTTTTTGTGTCGGAAATGGAGGTAAGCCCGAGCGCGAAAGTGTCGAGTCCCGCCATTGTGGAATAGCCCTGAAAATTCCTGTGCAGAGTTCCGTTTTTGCGGGCGGCTATTAGCGAATCCTGCGGCTTGGCGAAGTGGTCTAGCCCTATGTACTCGTAGCCGTTTTGCTCGAAGAATTTCATAGCCATTACGAAAAGCTCCACTTTTTCGTCCGAATTCGGCAGGCGGTTTTGCTCCAGAATTTTCTGCGAGGGCTTCACCCACGGAACGTGCGCGTAGCCGAAAAGGGCAATGCGGTCGGGGGCGAGTTGCATCAGTTCTTCCAGCGTCCTTGAAAATGTCTGCGGAGTTTGCAGGGGCAACCCGTAGATTAGGTCGCAGTTGATGCTCTTTATTCCCTTTTGGCGCAGGTATGCGAGAGTTTCGATGTCGAGCTGCAGCGGCTGGATTCTGTTTACCGCCTTTTGCACTTGCGCGTCGGTATCCTGAATGCCGACGGAGGCGCGGTTTAGACCTATGGATACAAAGGCGTCGATTTTTTCGGCGGATAGGGTTCGCGGGTCGAATTCGCAGGAGATTTCCGCGTCCGCCGCAACGTCGAAGAATTTGCGTATGATTTCGCCCATTCGCAGTGTCTGTTCGGGCGTCATAAGGTTGGGCGTACCGCCGCCGAAGTGTATTTGGCGGACTTTTCTGCGCGTCAGTCCCCTGTCGCGCCAGATTTCAAGCTCCCTTTCAACGAGGTCTATGTACGCGTCTATTTTCGACACGTCGGAACAGACGCTCGAGGAGCACCCGCAGAAATGGCAGAGCGTCTTGCAGAACGGAATGTGGAAGTACAGCGACAGCGGCTGGTCTCCGAGGGCAAGCTCGGCAAGGCGCGGCTTGTCCGCGTCTTCGGTGAAGTATAGCGCCGTCGGGTACGAAGTGTAGCGCGGACCTGCGACTGCGTATTTTGAAATCAAATCCTTTAACTTTTGCATTCTAAAATTCCCTTATTGCTTGGCAGAGCGCTTCGACATTTTCAAGCTTTGCGTCGGGGCGGATTCCGTGCGCGAGGTTGAATATGTGGCGACCCTTGCCGCGCATATCATAGACTATTTCGCGCGTGCGCCGCGCGGTTTCCTCCGGCGTGCATTCCCCCAGAACCTCGGGCGGAAGATTGCCCTGCAGCCCGACATCGTATTCGGCGCGCACTTCCGAGAGCCTGCGCGAGGCGTCGAGCGAATAAAACGCCGCGCCCGTCCGAACCGATTCGCCCATTCGCTGCGACATTCCGTTTGCAAAAAGCACGCCGACTGCGCGGTTTTCGAGCGCGTCGAAAACGGGCTTTATCCAGCGTCCCGACATTTCAAAATGGCAGCCGTTCGGGGTAAGAGCCGCGTGGGAGTCGAAAACCTGAAACGCGTCTATGCCCTCCTGCGCCTGCATTTTTGCGTACGAGGCCGACGCCTTGGAGAGCGCCGCCATCAGCCTCCCGAACAAGTCTGGGCGCGATTTTGCAAACTCGGCAAACTTCGGAAATCCCTGCGCGCTTTCGCCCTCGACCATATAGCAGGCGAGCGTCCACGGCGCGCCGCAGAAGCCGTAGAGGGCTTTCTCGGGCAGTTCGCGCCGCAGAATGCGCACGGTTTGGCGCACATAGTCGAGTCTTTCCGCAACCGAATCCGCGGCGTCTTCGGCCTTTTTCACCGCCGCTTCGGAATCGACGGTTTGCCCAAGCCTTATCCCGCCGCCGTCGCGGAAGGCGTAGGGGAAGCCGAGCGCCTCCGCCACAACCAGTATGTCCGAAAAAACTATGGCGCAGTCGAAGTCGAAACGCCTTATCGGCTGGAGCGTCGCCTCCACGGCAAGCTCGGGCGTTTGCGTTATTTCCACAAAGGAGTGCCGCTTTTTCAGTTCCCTGTATTCCGGCAGAAAGCGCCCCGCCTGCCGCATAATCCAAAACGGCGGGCGCTGCGTTTTGGCGCCGCTTGCGGCGGCTTTGAACAATTCCCTCGATGTCTGTTTTAACGGCGTTTGCATATTTTTTTAAGTTCGGAAAGTCCGTCGAATTTTAAAATTTTAAGGCATAACAAATATGCGGCAAGCCCGAGCGGCACTATCGCGCATACCGCCGCGGCGTCGAGGGCTTTTCCCCCCCAGATTTCCGCCGCCGCGCTTTTGAGCGCGCAACACACCCCCGCCATAACCGCGCTTGCAAGCGTAATTTTGAGCGCGTTTTTCAATATCGGCTTTGTGTGCAGTTTTTGCCTCAGCTTAAAGTGCAGAAGTACCGACTAAAACACGGCGGCGGCGACATTTGCCGCCGCAAGCCCCGCCGCGCCGAAGCCGAACATCAACACTACCGAGAACACCAAGTTCACCGCTATGGACGCGTACGAAATTTTCACGGGTGTTTTCGTGTCTTTGTTTGAATGGAAGCCGCGCGTTGCAAACGTTGTGTATGCAAAAAACGGCAGCCCCGCGACCGACACGGCGAGCACGGGCAGGCATATGTCTACGTCTTTGGCTCCGAAAAGCCCCCATTGGAACAGCAGGGAGAGAATCTCGCGCGCGAGCGCCAAAATTCCGAACGCCGCCGGAATTGCTATCGCAAGCGACGCCGTCAAACCGTCGTCATACTCCTTCGCGAAATTTTCCGAATCCTTCGCGGCGGCGAGTTTTGCAAGGCGCGGAAAATACACCGTGGCTATGGAAATTGTGAACACTCCGAGCGGAAATTCGAGTATTCGGCTTGATATGTAGAGGGCGGGGGTCGCTGAATCGTTGAGGTTGAACGCCAGAAGTTTCGAGACAAAAATGTTCAGCTGAATCACCGCCGCCCCCGCCAGCGCGGGCAGAAACAGCGCGTATAGCTCCGAAATTTCGGGCGTCTTCGACATATCGAACCTGAAGCGCCAGCCCTTTTTTACAAGCCAATATGCGGGAAGAGCCATCTGGAAAAATCCGCCGACAAGCCACCCGAAGCACATGTACAATGCAATGTTTGCAATGTCGGCTTTCCCGAAGAAAAACACGCCGCAAAACAGCCCGCCTATTATGCAGACGTTTAGAATCATCGGCGTTATCGACGGCATTCCGAAAGAGTCGAGCACGTTGAGAACAGCCGTAAAGACCGCCGCCATGCAGATTAAAAACAGATACGGCATAAGTACGGCGGTGTACTTTGCGCCGAGGAAATAGCGCGCGTGCTCGGGGTCGATGAACGCCGCCGAGACTGCCGCTGCGACAGCCCCCAAAACGACTATCGCCGCAGTCCACAAAACCGCCCGCGAGAGCGCCCTGTTGAGGAAGCCGAAAGCCGCCTGCGTTCCGCCGTTTTTCACCGCGTGGCTGAACACGGGCACTATTGCGCTTGAAAGGGCGCCCTCGCCCAGGAGCCTGCGCATTAGATTCGGCAGGCTGAATGCAAAAGTGTACGCGCTGCTGACCGCGCCGATGCTCATGTACGCCATCGAGAGCGAGTCCCTTACAAGCCCCAAAATGCGCGAACCGACCGTCGCAGAGGCGACCTTTATTATGTTCTTTAGCTTGTCCACGGTTCAACTTTCGGGAGAGTCTATTTCGTGAAGTTTTCTGTGCAGTGTCCTGCGGCTGATTCCCAGCAGCTGCGCCGCCTTCGTCTTGTTGCCGCCGGACGATTCAAGCGCCTCTTCTATGAGCTTTAGTTCGTTTGCGCGCTTTGAAAAAGTTTTACCCGCGGGTTCGTCGGAATGTTCGGCGCGGGGAAGTTCGGAAAATTTCGCGTCCAAATCCGCCGCCGAAATCGTAGCGCCGGCGTGCATAACGGCTATGTTTTCGCAGAAGTTGCGCAGTTCCCTGATATTGCCGCGCCACTGGTATTTGCGGAGAGCGTCGCGCGCGGAGGCGTCGAGTTTCACGGGGGGCAGTGCGTTTTCCGTGGCGAAGAACTCAATGTAGGCGTCGAGAAGCGGCGGTATGTCTTCGGGGTGTTCGCGCAGCGGCGGAACTTTTATTTCGACAACGTTGAGCCTGTAGTATAGGTCTTCCCTGAATTCGCCGCGCTGCGCCATAGCCTGCAAGTCGCGGTTTGTTGCGCTGACTATGCGCGCGTCCACGGAAATCTGCTCGTTGCCGCCTATGCGCTGGAATGTCCTTGTTTCCAAGAAGCGCAGAAGCTTTACCTGCGTTGCGGCGTCTATTTCGCCTATTTCGTCGAGGAAAATCGTGCCGCCGTCGGCAGCCTCAAAGCGGCCTATCCTGCGCGAGATTGCGCCGGTGAAAGCGCCCTTTTCGTAGCCGAAGAGCTCGCTTTCCAAAAGATTGTCTGGAATTGCCGCGCAGTGGACGGGCAGAAATACGCCGTCGCGCCGCGGAGAGGCGGCGTGGATTAGCCGAGCCACAAGCTCTTTGCCAGTGCCGGTCTCTCCGGTAATCAAAACCGTTGCCTTGCTTTTTGCCGCAGTCTGCGCGGTTTTTATTACGCTTTTCATCGCGGGGCTGTCGGCGATTATAGCGCCGAAGTCGGAGTTTGAAGTCGATATGCGCGCCGACGCCGCCTCAATGCTCTTTGCCCTGATTTTTTCCAAGTGGCGGTCGTTCTTTTCAAGGCGCTGTTTTTTCAGGTCTTCGCGCTTTTGCAGCAGGGAAACCAGCGTGTTTTCAAGCTTGTCTATGTCTACGGGCTTTGATATGAAATCGTCTGCGCCGCGCTTCATCGCCTCCACCGCCATTTCCACATTGCCGTAGGCGGTCAGCATTATGCACACGGGCTTGTGCTCCAGCGATATTGCCTTGTCTATTACCGACATTCCCGTTTTGCCGGACATTCGCAAGTCGGTTATTACGGCGTCGAAATTTTCGGCGTCGAGCATTCTAATTGCGTCGTCGGCGTTGGAGGCGGCGAACACGTCGAACTCGTCGCCGAGAGCCTTGCACATCCCTTCGCGAGTGTTTTTTTCGTCGTCTACTATCAGTACGCTTTGCATGATATTTACTCCGCCGATATTAGAACAAGCGCGCCGTCGTTTACAATATCAAAAAGTTCGGCGATGTCGGCGTTTTTCAGCAGCACGCAGCCGTGGCTGTTGGGCGTGCCTATTTTGTCCTCCTGATTCGTGCCGTGAATGTAGACGCAGCGGGCGAAAGTGTCTACGTTGCCGCCGCTGTTTACGCCCTTCTCGAGCCCGCGCAGGCGCATTATGCGCGCGGTGATTAGGTTCTTTGCGCGCTCGTCGGGGGGCTGTTGCGAAATTGTGCCGTCGGGCTTGCGCGCCCTGAATACGGTGTCAAGCGGCATTCCCGCGCCTATTTTGCCGTCTATTTTGTGCAGCCCCGTAGGCGTGCCGAGAGAGTCGGCAACGCAGCTTGGCGGCATTCGCGACGTGGAGACATCGTAGACTTTCAGCAGGCGCGCATTCGGCAACACGCCGTCAAAAAGATACATATACATTTTTTCCTCTGCAATGCTTACAAAAAGAAGATGTTGACTTGCGGCGGCATTTACTTCATTTATTTTGCCGACAATTTTTTTTAAAATTCTATCCATATATAATAATGAGCAAAAAATACAGAGTTGGCATTGTTGGCGCAACGGGCGCAGTAGGTCGGGAATTGTTGGAGCTTTTGGCTTCGAGAAACTTCCCGATGGAATCTTTGACACTTCTTGCATCTTCGCGTTCGGCTGGCAAGAAAATTCAGCACGCGGGCAAAACTTACACCGTGGGCGAAACGAAGCCCGAGTGCTTCGACAATCTCGACATAGCCATTTTCTCGGCGGGCGGCACGCCGTCGAAAATTTTCGTCCCCGAGGCGGCAAAGCGCGGCTGCATTGCAATAGACAATTCTTCGGCTTTCAGAATGGACGCGAACGTTCCGCTGATTGTTCCCGAAGTCAACCCGCACGCAATCAAAAACCACCACAATATAATAGCAAATCCCAACTGCACTACGGCGATATCGCTTATGGCGCTCTGCCCGCTGCACAGGGAATTCGGCTTGAAGAGGTTTTTCGCCTCCACATATCAGGCGGTTTCGGGCACGGGTGTCGCGGCAATGCAGGAGCTTGAAAATCAGGTGAAGCAGTTTGCCGCCGGCGAAAAAATCACCGCGGAAGTCTATCCCTACCAGATTGCCTTCAACGTTCTGCCCCATGTCGACTTATTCCAAGACAACGGCTACACAAAGGAAGAGCTTAAAATGCTCAACGAAACCCGCAAGATTTTGGAAGCCCCGCATATTCTCAATTCCACGACATGTGTCCGCGTCCCCGTTATGCGCGCCCACAGCGTCGCAATCAACGCCGAGTTTGAGAAGCCCGTATCGGTCGAGCGCGCCCGCGAGGTCATTGCGGCGTTCCCCGGCGCGGAACTTTGCGACGACGTTGCGCACAACAAGTACCCGATGCCGCTGTTCTACCAGCGCAGGGAAAAGTGCGGCGTGGGCAGAATCAGAAAAGATTCGGTATTTGAAAACGGTCTTTCGTTCTGGGTGGCAGGCGACCAGCTTTGGAAGGGCGCGGCGCTCAACGCAGTCCAGATTGCCGAGCTTCTGGCTTCTCAGGAATAATTCCGGCTCGGAAAATTTTTGCAAACGGCGCGGCTTTGCAGCTTGCGCCTTTTTTGCGCCGCCGCGGGGAGGGCGTGCGGCTTTTGCGCCGCCGCGTTTTTATATTGACAATTTCCGCCGTCGGGATACCGGTTTTATCTGTATATGAAAAGGTTTATTGTATTGTTTATAACATCGTTTTTGGCTTTGACGGCGCTCGCCCAGAAAGACTCCTTTGTGGGCTTTTACAAGGGCGAGCTTGTCGCCCCAAAATATGGTTATCCAATGAACACAGACCACACCGTTTACGGCGAGGTTTTCAAGGGTCCCGAAGGCTACAGGGTACGTTTCCAGCCCGCAATTATGGCGCGCGCGGAGACTTTCGGCGCGGCCGACAAACTCAAGGCGGGCGCGGACAAGATTGTGCTCAACAAAGTCGGTTGCGGCGAAAAATTCAAGAATTTCGAGGGGTTTATTTCACCCGACGAAATCGACGTGAAAGTCGAGTATTTGGGCAAACCCGCAACGCTCAAGCTCAAGAGAATGCAGATAGTCCCGCGCACCCTCGGGCAGAAAGCCCCCGCAGGCGCAATAGTGCTCTTCGACGGCAAGAATCTCGACGAATTTACGGGCATCTCCAGAGGCAAGGAAGTTCCCGCAAACTGGATTATCAATTCCGACGGCTCTATGACGGTCAATCAGGAGAAAGACGCAAATGGCAAGAAAAAGGCGTATGTAGACCTCCACACCAAGCGCGAGTTCGGCAAGCTGAAAATGCACTTGGAATTCAAATTCCCGCCCGAATACAACAAGGTTCGTCAGGGGCGCAACAACAGCGGCGTGATTTTCGGCGGAATGTACGAATTGCAGATTTTGGATTCCTTCGGCTTCGAGGGCGCGTGGGACGAATGCGGCTCGGTTTACCGACAAGTTCCTCCGATGGTCAACGCCTGCCTTGAATCGGGCGTTTGGCAGACATACGACATCGAATTTACCCCTGCGGTCTACGACGGCGACAAGCTCGTTTCCGCGCCCAAGGCAACTGCGTGGATAAACGGCGTCTTGGTTCAGAAAGACACCCCGTTTGTATATCCCACACACTTGCAGCCCGCAGCCGGCGCAAAGTTCGACCAGAAAAAACACCTCACTCAGGTATTCATAAAGCTGCAGGACCACACCGACCCCATTTCGTTCAGAAACATTTGGGTCTTGCCCCGATAGCTTCAATTTGAAAATTTTGAAAGGACACCCGTTGCTTGGGTGTCCTTTTTTTTGTGCCCGACATTCGGAACTTTCACATTCG